>CAXGRO010000166.1:0-10127 GCA_964012055.1 uncultured bacterium | reverse complement strand
AGCAGTACATCGCCCTCCTGCCCCACATTCTCCAACTGCTCGGCAAAAATGGCTTCGTAGTTCACGTCGTTGGCCAGCGCCGTCATCCACGAAACATTGTCGGTGAGGGCGACGACGCGAAAGCGCTTGTCGCGGCCGTAACTGGCCCCCTTGCCCAAATCGTTGGCCATGTGGCTGGCGGTGGCGGCGCTGCCGCCGTTGCCGCACAAAAAGACCTGCTGTCCCTGGTCGCGCGCCGCTTCCAGTACCTCGCGGCAAGCCTGCACCGCGGCCAAATCGAGCGCCCCGAGTGCCCCCTGCAATTGCCCCAGATAATCTTCTATATGTTGCATATCTACCTCACAGATTCAAACCCAGCCCAAACGCCTCGCCGGCCGCCTCCATCACGGCCTCTGAGAGCGTGGGATGGGCGTGCATGGTGCCGACGAGTTCTTCGTAGGTGGCCTCTAACTTGCGCGCCAGACCGACCTCGGCAATTAACTCGGTCGCTTCGGCACCCACTATAGAAGCGCCCAACACTTCGCCGTATTTGGCGTCAAAAACCAATTTCACCAAACCTTCGGTCTCGCCCGCCGCCAACGCTTTGCCGCTGGCCGTAAAGGGGAAACGCCCCACCTTGACGTCGTACCCGGCGGCGCGCGCCGCCGCTTCGTCGAGGCCAACGCTGGCCACCTGTGGCTGGCAATACGTGCAACTGGGAATGAGCGTCGGATCGATCTCCTGGCGCTGCTGCCCGGCAATAAACTCCACCGCCGCCACCCCCTCGGCCGCCGCCACGTGCGCCAGTTGCGGCGCGCCCACTACATCGCCAATGGCGTACACCCCACTCACATTGGTCTCCATGCGCCCGTTTACCGCAATGCCGCCCGCCTCGGTGCGCACCCCCAGGGCGGTCAGCCCCAAATCCTCGACATTGCCCGTCACCCCAATGGCCATCAACACCTTATCGGCCCGCTCGGTCTGCACCCCATCTCCGCTCTTGTACGACACTTCGACTTGCTTGCCTTTAATCTCTACCCCAGTCACCTCCACGCCCGTCTCCAGGGATATTCCCTGCTTCTCTAAGCTCTGGGACAGCACGCCGGCAACTTCAGCGTCTTCGCGCGGCAAAATTTGCGGCAAACCTTCCAACACTTTTACCTGGGTGCCAAAGGCGTTGTAGAAATAGGCAAACTCAATGCCGATGGCCCCGGCGCCAATAACGACGAGCGACTCCGGCAATTTTTCACTCACCATGGCCTCGCGGCTGCTAATCACGTACTCGCCGTCAATTTCAACGCCCGGTATGGTCTTGGGCCGGCCACCGCTGGCAATAATAATGTGCTCGGCCTGCAGGCGCTGCGCCGCCTGCCCTTTTTCATCCCGCACTTCGACCTGCTTGGCCGGCGTTATGCGCCCGCTGCCCTTAAAAACGGTCACCTTATTTTTTTTCATCAGATAATCGACGCCCTTGGCCAAACGCTGGGAAACCTGGCGGCTGCGCTCAATTAACTTTTTCCAGTTGATCTTGACCCCCTCTACCTCTATTCCAAACTCGTCGGCGCGCTGAATGAGGCGGTATATTTCGGCCTGCTTGAGCAAGGCCTTGGTAGGAATACACCCCCAATTGAGACAGATACCACCCAAATTGCTCTCTCTTTCCACCAGCGCCGCCCGCAAACCCAGCTGGTGTGCCCTAATCGCCGCCGTGTAACCGCCCGGGCCGCCGCCAATGACGACCACATCAAACTTTTCCTGTGCTTCGGTCATGCCAAGTTCAACTCCTGCACCGCGATAGAAAGTGAAATTTCTAATAAATGAATGGACTAAGATAGGCCCAATGACCCATACCTGCAAGACACTGATCCTCGCCCACACCGCCCATTGACAGGGCGCAATTTCGAGGCCAAATTCCCCTCTGCCGCCGCCCCAGCGGCGTCCGGCCATCTCCGGATCACTCGGCAAAAATTGCGCAAATTTACCTCGTAAAGGGAGCCCATAATTTATGCCCGACCCCACCACACCCGACTGGCAAACCGCAGGCATACGCATTGTCCACGGCGACGACCTCGACCTAAACACGCCCCAGACGCCCGGCATGACGCGCGCCGCCGCCATTACCAACGCCAGCGCCGGTGCCGAAAAGCTGTGGGCCGGCACCGTCACCATCGACCCCAACGCCAAAACCGGGGCGCACCACCACGGCGAGTTAGAGAGCGTCATCTACGTGGTCAGCGGCCGGGCGCGCATGCGCTGGGGCGAGCAATTGGAATTTGTCGCCGATGCCGGCCCCGGTGATTTCATCTACGTGCCGCCCTTTGTGCCGCACCAAGAAATCAACGCCAACCCCAGCGAGCCCCTGTCCTGCGTCCTGGTGCGCAGCGGCCAGGAGCCCATCGTAGTAAATCTCGACATCACCCCGCCAGAAGAACCCGAAGAAGCCCACTGGGTCGACCCCATCCACCCACCGCCTGCCGGCCCGGTGACCATATTTAGCGACGGCGCCTGCTCGGGCAACCCCGGCCCCGGCGGCTGGGCAACCCGCATCCAATACGCCGACGGCGCCGTATTGGAACTCGGCGGCTTTGTCCCCGACACTACCAACAACCGTATGGAACTTTACGCCGCCCTGCAGGGCCTCAAACACTGCGCCAGTACCGGCGCCATCACCATGATCACCGACAGCGATTACCTGCGCAAGGGCATTACCCAGTGGATTCACAATTGGAAGAAGAGGGGCTGGCGCACGACCGCCAAAAAACCCGTGCTCAACCAGGATCTATGGGTGGAATTGGACGCGCTCAACTCGCCATCGGTGAGCTGGGAATACACCCGCGCCCACGCCGGCGACCCCGACAACGAGCGCTGCGACGAAATCGCCCACGATTTCTCGCAGGGCCGCCAGCCCGAGTTAATCGACACTACCCAATCCAGCCCTTGAGGCGGTAGACCGCCAGGCCGACGTACTCTTTGATGGCCATGGTCGAAAACTTCAACGCCTCAAAGCTGGGCAAAACTTGAAATAGATTAAACGGCCGCGGCACCACCCGCACGTCGGTGGGCGCCGCGACAAAGTCGACGCCCTGCGTGCGAAAAACCGCCGCCGCGCGCGGCATGTGCGACGCAGAAGTCACCAGTATTATTTTCCCCAACCCGCGCTCTTGCAAAACCTCTCGCACATACAGCGCATTCTCATACGTATTGCGCGAGCGCTCTTCCAAAACAACCGCCGCCTGTGGCACCCCGTACTCCAACGCCAACGCCTGCATGCGCTGCGCTTCGGTCAGGTCCGCCCCGGTTAAAAAGCGCACATTGCCGCCGCTCACAATCAGCAGCGGCGCCTTGCCGCCCTTCCACAGCCGCACCCCGTGCAGCAGCCGGTCAAAACTGTCGCCCACATCAACGGTGGGCCGCGGCGCAATAGGCGGCGCCGTAATGCCCCCCAATACCACTATGGCTTCGGCCGCTTCATACGCCGATGCCACCCGCGCCACATAGTCGTCCTCCAGGGCGTGCAAGAGCCGCCCGCCCACCTGGAAATTGCTAAAGGCGAGCAGTATGACAATGCCCAGCAGCGCCAGGCGCCTGCCCCAAACTCTGGACCGCCGCCAGTACACCCAGGCCGCCAATAGCCAAACGCAGAAACACAACCCCAGCGGCGACGCCAGCGGCCCCACCACCTTGCCAAACAGTACAAACATTTGCGTTCATTGCCTCCCCAACGCGGCGCCGCTATATTAAGGCCGCTCGCAATACCCATCTTCAGGAGAAAAACCCATGCTCAATATCGGCTTCATCGGTTGCGGCGGCATCGCCCGCCACCACGCCTCCTGCCTAAAAAAAATAAAAAGCGCCCGCATCGTCGCCGCCGCCGATGTCGTAGGCGCCTCGGCCCAGTCCTTTGCCGCCGACTTCGGCGCCGAACACCATTTTTCCGACTACCGAAAATTGCTCAAACTGCCCCAGGTAGACGCCGTGTGGGTCTGCACCCCCAACTTCCAGCACCCCGCCCCGGTGATTGCCGCGGCGCGCGCCGGCAAACACATCTTCTGCGAAAAACCTATGGCCCTCAAAGTCAAAGACGCCGAGCGCATGGCCCGCGCTTGCAAAGACGCCGGCGTCGCCTTCACCATTGGTTTTGTGCGCCGCTTCGACGCCCAATGGGGCAAGCTCAAACAAATAATCCAATCCGGCGCCATCGGCCGCCCCGTCATCTGGCGCTTTACTTCCGGCGGCCGCCCCGCCCAACCCTGGTTCCGCGACGTCAACAAAGGCGGCGGCCCGCTGATTGACGGCGCCGTGCACAATTACGACTTCGCCCTGCAAATTTTTGGCCCGGTGCGTTCAGTGCAATCTTCCTCGCTGCAATTCGACCCAACCAGCGTGGGCGCCGACACCGGCAGCGCCATCCTCAACTTCGCCTCCGGCGACCAGCACACCCTGGTCTGGTCCTGGGGCACGGCGGCGGGCTCCAGCGTCGCCGGCCTCAACGACGTCATCGGCCCCAAGGGCTCGCTGCAATTCGGCATGACGGCCGCCAACCCGCCCAAATCCTACGACCCGTCTATCCACGGCGCCTTCACCTTAAAAACCGGCAAGGACCGAGAAAAAGTCTATACCTACCGCCAACGCGACATGTTCTTTGAAGAAAACAAACACGTCGTCAAATGTTTCTCCCAAAATCAACAACCCCTGGTCACCGCCACCGACGGCATCGCCTCCCTAAAAGTAGCCACTGCCGTACTCAGCGGCGGCCGCAGCAGACAAACCGTAAAAATATGAGACAAATCTGTCACCCTACTTGGGTAACGGCATCATATGCTGCCACGCCGTCCGATGAGCCACCTCCACCAACTGCTCAATGCGCCGACAGATCTCCTCCCCCGGTTTCCCCTTCTCCTCAAAATCATCCCGCGCCGCGTACACGTAGCGCGGGACAATCCACGAGCGATAATCGCACATCAAACTCTGGGCGATCGACATCACGCTCATATAGCTACTCTGCCCCCCTGCCGCCGTCATAATGCCCACCACTTTATCTTCAAAACAAGAACCGCAATGCTCAATGAGCGCCTTGAGCGTTGCGTTCATATTGTAGTTGTAGAGCGGAAAGCTGATGAGAATGGCGGCGGCGGCGTTTAATTTTGTAGAAATTTCTTCGATGCCTTCGCTGCCCTCCTCAAAATAGGGCAGCACGCGGTGGTCCTGCAGATCGATGAATTCCGCTGTAATGCCGTTGTCCTCGGCAAATTTGCAGGCGTGCCAGCACAGCGAGCGGCTGTTGCTGTCCGATCCCAGCGAGGTACTCAGCACGGCGAGTTGGGGCAGCACAATTTCGGTCATTAGTTTTCTCCTGTGTGGTCCGGTGGAGCATTTTGCAGTGCCCCTAATATAAGCTTTCCGGCCCGCAAGAAAACTACGGATTCCACATGGGCAATAGATTGCGGTCCCAGAGATCACCTAAAGCCAGAGCGTGTAACAAAATCACCAACACCCCCATGCTAAACCCAACGGCGGCGACCAGCATAAGCAATATGGCATTTTTCTCCAACCCCCGTTCGATCCCCTGCAGATAGTAGGAATTGGCCACATAGGCTCTGAACAGGCCAAACGCAGTTGCAATTTTGGATGGGACGTAGAGACACAGGATGGATATAATCAAAGCAGAATAACCCAGCACAATTCCAATGTGATCGAATGACCCAGAAACCGGCGCAAAATTATCGTGCCGCACATCGACGCGGCTTACGCCCTGGTTGCCACCGTCCCCAATATAGCGCAACAACCTCAACCGCCACCCCTCTTCCCCGGCCAGTGAAATTGGATTGGCCATCCAGATAAATCGGCCTATCGCTAAACCGCCGGGGAGTTTTGTCACGTGCGTCAACACCTCGTCATCGGCCCACGGCACCGGCTCCAAGACAAAGCCCGCGGATGCTTCCGGCAAATGCCGCCGCGCCTTTTCCACCAGGTCTTCTTGCTCGGGAAACCCCTCTATCAACTTTTCGAACGCCGCCGCCGCCGCATCGTCCTGCCCGCTCTTCTTATAACACATGCCCAGGCGATATAGCGCCTGAGCTATGCTGGGGCGGTCTACCTCGGCATTTTTTACAATCTGATTATAAATTTTGATGGCCGCTTCTAAATCGCCGGCCGTCTCCTCCTCGTAAATGCCTCTCTCCAGCAGTTCGGATGCCGATTGGGCCCCCGAGTTGGCGCTCAGCCCCAGCAGTCTACCAGCCAAGATGAGTATAGATCTTCTGTAGTTCATGTCCCTTCTCCTTCTTGTTTGGCCATTTATCCTACAACATAAGATACTAAACTCATTTTACCATTTTGTTACCTCCCCATCTTCTCTTTGTCCTTTTTTATTTTTTCTCGAAACCATGCGAGAGTTGCCCCCTCAACACTGGAAAAGCGCAACCGCTGTTATTATCTTCCATCTACATCCAGCCTGTAAGTTAGCACGCGTCCCCTGGAGACAACCTTATGTACGGAAAAGACGGCCGCATCGGCCTGCTGGTCCCCTCAGTCAACACCGTAGCCGAGCCCGAATTCAACCAATTGGTGCCGCAAGACGTCGGCGTGTACGCGGCGCGCCTGCGCAACCGGCGCGCCGACACCGCAGACTCCAAAGCCATGCTCCAGCACATTGAGCGCGCCGCCGACGAATTGGGCAGCGCCCGCGTCGACGTGTTGGCCTTTGCCTGCACGGCCAGCAGCTTTGTGGAAGGCGACGCGGGCGAGACCGCACTGCGCCAGCGCATCGAGCAGGCCGGGCACAGCCTCGCCGTGACCACGTCGGGCGCCGTCGCCGCGGCGCTGCACCAGCTCGGCGTCCAGCGCCTGGCGGTCGCCACCCCCTACCTGGACGAGCTTAATATCCTAGAAAAAACCTACCTCGATGCCGAGGGATTTGAAGTAATAAAAATTGCGGGCATGCACATCGCAGAGGCTTTCGACATCGGCAAGGTGACGCCGCAAGAAACCGCCGAGTTTGCGCGCTCGGCCTGGCATCCAGAAGCCGACGCCCTCTTCATCAGCTGCACGAATTTGCGCACCATCGAAGTATTGCAAGATCTAAAAGAGGAGTTCGGCAAGCCGGTGATCTCCAGCAACTCGGCCACCTGCTGGGCCTGCTTGCGGGCGCTGGGCTGTGAGGACGCCCAGGCGGACGCAGTTCTGCACGGCAACGCCGCCGCGCTACAACAGTTAGTGTGAAAAATAGTCGACAGCGCGTAATTGGATTGGGACCTCTGGCACGCCATGCGCAACGACAATGCGGCAGAATATAGAACAATTAGAACCATTGGCCTCGCAATCTAACTTCCCTATATTATCCCCCTGTCCTCCCCGCTATCCGTGCCGCCCTCCCCAGGCACCCAAAGAGCAGAGGCCGCCCGGCCCCTGCCCAACCCGGAAGGCATATTATGGCACAGATCGGCACCCCCCTGTCCCCCACTGCAACCAAAGTCCTCATGTGCGGCTCCGGCGAGCTAGGCAAGGAAGTCGTCATTGAGCTGCAGCGCCTTGGCGTCGAAGTGGTCGCCGTCGACCGCTACGAAAACGCCCCCGCCATGCAAGTGGCGCACCACTCCTACAGCATCAGCATGCTGGACGGCGACGCCCTGCGCGGCATTATAGAAAAAGAAAAGCCCGATCTCGTCGTGCCCGAAATCGAGGCCATCGCCACCGACACGCTGGTGGAGTTGGAACAAGAAGGTTACAACATCATTCCCACCGCCCGCGCCACCCGCCTCACCATGAACCGCGAGGGCATCCGCCGTCTCGCCGCCGAAGAATTGGGCCTCAAAACATCGTCCTACCGCTTTGCCGCCAACGAGGCCGACTACCGCGCCGCCGTCGAAGCCGTCGGCCGCCCCTGCGTCATCAAGCCGATCATGAGTTCCTCGGGCAAGGGCCAGAGCGTCGTGCGCGAAGAGGCCGACATCGAAAAGTCGTGGAACTACGCCCAGGACGGCGGCCGCGCCGGCGCCGGCACCATTATCGTTGAGGGTTTTGTCGACT
This sequence comes from uncultured bacterium, assembly GCA_964012055.1. Classification (GTDB taxonomy): domain Bacteria; phylum Latescibacterota; class UBA2968; order UBA8231; family UBA8231; genus CAXGRO01. The sequence goes on along the minus strand of CAXGRO010000166.1, from coordinate 2,120 downwards.
TCGACTACGAGATCACCCTGCTCACGGTGCGCCACGCCGGCGGCACCAGCTTTTGCGCCCCCATCGGCCACGTGCAAATCGACGGCGACTACCGCGAGTCGTGGCAGCCCCAGCCCATGAGCGATGTGGCGCGCCAAGAGGCCGAAAACATCGCCCGCACCATCACCGAGGGGTTGGGCGGCAGCGGCCTTTTTGGCGTTGAGCTTTTTATCAAAGGCGACGAAGTGTACTTCAGCGAAGTTTCGCCCCGCCCCCACGACACCGGCATGGTGACGCTGATCTCACAGGACCTGTCGGAATTTGCCCTGCACGCCCGCGCCATCCTCGGTCTGCCCATCCCCAGCATTCACCAGCACGGCCCTTCGGCCTCTTGCGTGGTGCTGGTGGAAGGCAACTCCACTCAGGTGCAATTTGGCAACCTCGAAGCCGCCCTGCAGGAGCCCGACACCCAGCTGCGGCTCTTCGGCAAACCCGAAGTAGCGGGCAAGCGCCGCATGGGCGTGGCCCTGGCGCGCGGCGGCTATTTGGACGAAGCGCTGGAAAAAGCGCGGCGCGCCTCGACAGCGGTCCAGGTCACCCTCTAATTCGGTTATTTATAATTGAATTATTAAACAGGAATAAAACGCGATCACAATGTGGGAGTCTGTTAAACTAAACCCACTCCCACATCACCCCTCGCCGAAAAGCGCCGCCGTCTCCTTCTCCACCTTCTCCTTGCGCTCTTCCTCCGGCATATCGTCCAGGCAGCCCATGTCGCGGTAGAATTCCTCGCCGTACTCGCGCGTTTTGATCACCACCGGCATGGGCACCGCATGGCCGATCACCAGCGCCTGCTGCTTGGAGTCGAGGCTGGCCAGCACGCTGCGCAAGCCTTCGGTGCCGCTCACCCCCGTCAACACCGCCTGAATGTCCTTCTCGTCATTGAGCAGCGCCGTAATGCGCGTGCCAATCTGCGACAGCACCTCGTCGTCAATGCCCGACGGCCGCTGGTCGACGATGAGTAGCGACACGTAATACTTGCGCATCTCGCGCGCAATAGTGCCAAAAATAGTCTGCTTGGCCGCCGCCGGGTTGAGGAATTTGTGCGCCTCCTCAATGGTGATCATCAACTGGCGCGGCTGGTCCTCGGGTTTTTGAGTGGCATAGAAGCGCTCGCTCTTTTTCACGTACATCTCGTGAATGCGCCGGGCGATAATATTGGCCACCAGCAAATAACACAGCATGCTGGTCTGCTGCCCAAACTCCAGCACAATATTGATGCCCTTGTCCAGGTATTCCATGATGCGGTCGACCACATCGCCGCCCTCCACCTTGGAAACCATAAAGGGAAAATTTTCCAGCCGTTTGAGCTTGCGGTGCAGCGCCACCAACGACCCCGGATGGGCGCCGATCTCGCGGGCAAACTCCTCCACATCCGGCCCTTCCAAGCCCAGCAAGGTGCGCAGCCAGCGGTCTTTGTAGATGGCGTAGACCAGGTAGGCAGACTCCACTGCGGTGGGATTTAATTTTAATTCGTCCTGCAGCGGGGCGATGTCCTCCACCGTAATCTGGTCGTAGGAAATGTAGACCTCGTGATCGGGCTGCACTCCGCGCGCTCGCGTCGACTGCGGGTCGAGCGAAAAAATGGCCACCTTGCTACCAAAGAGTTGCTTGAGTCCTTTGACAAAGGAAGAGCTCGAGCCGCTCTCCTTCATCGCCTTAAAGCCGTACTCGTTGTGCATGTCGAAGATGAGATTGACGGCGCGCTCCTTGTGAATGAGCCCGCACAGCGCCAGCCGCGTGAGAAAGGACTTGCCGGTGCCGGTCTTGCCAAAAATCCCGTTGCTGCGCTCGGCAAAACGCACCATGTCGACGCACACCTGCGTTTCCATATCGAGCGGACACCCCAAACTGAAAAAGCGCCCCTCGGGGTCGCCCTCGCGGCCAAAAATTTTGGCCACGTCTTCTTCTTCGGCGTCCTGTACCAGCGAAAAGTGGCTGGGGATGGCTTTGACCGGCCGCGGCTCCTCCAACCCATCAGCCGACTTGGGCATCATCAGCATGGGCCGCTGCGACGCGATATTGTAGGTACTGGTGCCGCTGAGCACCTGGCGCAAGAGCTCGTCCTCCTGCGCCGGCGG
>CAXGRO010000165.1:0-10127 GCA_964012055.1 uncultured bacterium | reverse complement strand
GCTCCTGAATTTGGCCTGGTGAGTACGCTTTTTTCAACCTCTTTCTACAAAATTGAACCTTCTTAAGACGGCTTCTAATAAGGGAGGGAATTTTGGCTTACGCCATTTTAGTGCTGCATGGTCCCAATCTCAACCTTCTGGGCACGCGCGAGCCGGGTGTGTACGGGAGCGAAACGCTGGAAGACATTAATGGGCGCATACAAGCTGCCGCCGCTGAATTGGGTGTTGAGGTGCGCTGTCAACAGTCCAATCACGAGGGTGTGTTGGTGGATGCCATTCACCAGGCGAGCCAGTGGGCCAGCGGTATGGTCCTCAACCCCGGTGCCCTAACCCACTACAGTATTGCGGTGCGCGACGCCGTGGCCGGTGTGGAACTGCCGGCCATCGAAGTGCATCTGTCCAATGTACACGCGCGAGAAGAATTTAGGCATCGCTCTGTAATTGCGCCTGTCTGTTTGGGGCAATTGGCAGGATTTGGCAGCGATAGTTATATCCTGGGCTTGCAAGGTTTGATCCGATATCTGGAGAGAGAATCCCGTGGGTAAGTGCATCGCCATTGCGATTGGTGTTTTACTTTTCTGGTTGCTGCCGGCGTTGGCCGGCCCTGCTTTAACCGTCAATCGCGACAAAGTAAATATTCGCGCCGACGCCACCGTTCAATCGCAGCGCATAGCCGTACTGCAAAGAGGGGTAGAAATGGAGGAGTTGGACCGCAAGGACGAGTGGGTCAAGGTGCGCTTGCCCGATGGGCGCGATGGCTGGGTGCACTCTGCGTTGGTCCAAGAGCAATTGATCGTGGCGGGACGCGGCGTTAGATTGCGCGCGGCCGGTTCAACCGCCGCCCCGTCGGTGACAACGGTATCGCGCGGTGAGGAGTTGGGCAAACTGCGCCAGCAGGGCAATTGGTACGAAGTTGAATTGCCCGATGAGCGCAAGGGGTGGATATCTAAAAATTATGTTCGCCCCAAAGAAATATCCATAACTGCCAGCGCAACGGTCACTCCTCTGGACCAACCGCAAGGCGACATTGTGACCGAAACCCCGCATCCCGCAGAGGAGGAGAGTCCGTCTCCAGTTAAACCGGTTGAACCCGTGGAAGAGGAGAAGCCGGTCAAGGTGCAAGAAAGTTTGTACGCCGCAGGATTAAAATACGAAGACCAGGGTAGATATCGGGCCGCACTGGAGCGTTTTGAGCAGGTCTTGAGCCAGGAATCCGACCACGTAAAGGCGCTATTCCACGCGGCGCGCATGCGGCGGCAATTGCGCGACTACGATGGGGCGTTGGCCGACCTCTACCGGGCAGTTGAAATTAGCGGAGGCCAGCGCGATTTGTATTTGGAACTGGGTGACATCTACCATGCTAAAGGAGTACAGGACAGTACGCGAAAATACATGATGCTCTACCAGGGCGGTGAGTGGGTGCCTCCCAGCGCAGTAAGCACAGAAAAGTCGGAAGAGGCTCCTTCTCCTGCCAACTTAAGTGGAGAAAGTCCGATTGTATTCTCCGAGATGATGCCGTGGATTTATGTGGCAGCCGGTAGCGGGGCGGTATTGGCACTGTTGGCGATGATTTTGCTTTTGCGCCGCGATAAGGACAAGGCTGGCACGGCCAAAAAGCGCGTGGCGCCCAAAGAGAGCCGGGGCAAATTTAGCCAGGCCATGCAGGAGGGGGCGGACAGTCGGCGGGTCGGCGCTGTCAGTGCTGGAGAAGAGGGCGAATTAGATCAGCAAATCGAAGCCAAATGGCAGGAGTTGAATGCCAGCGCGGCCGAATTTGGAGCGGCGGGTTCTGAGGAACAGGGCGTAGAAGAGGAACACATGGATCACATGCTCACCCACTTAGAGACCTTGCGCAAGGCCCTGGAAATGCAAGACGAACGCGCCGAAATCTATGCCGATATTGTGCGTTTGCAGAATATGAAGATAGAGGCTATGAGCGATGAACTGCGCCTATTGCGGCGCCAGCGCAAGCAGTAAGATGGCTCAGAAGCGGTGCAAGTAAGATACCATTAAAGTAGAACTGCCCTGTTCGTCGACCGAAAGCGTGGGGAAAATGCGGCGTTTAGTCTTGCGCGGGATAAGGGATACGCCTATGGATCCAGCGGCCAAGAGGGCCGAACCCCAACCGTAGAGGCGGGCGCGATCGGCCTGGTCTTGCAATTTATTGGCGCGGGCTACGAGCCCGTTTTCTTTGTTGAGTTCGGCGCTTTTTTCGCGATCGCCGGCGCGGTCGAACTGCAACCACGAAATAACGCTGAAGGCAACTGCCCCCCCCAAAAAGCTGATGTAGGGAAATTCGGTGACCGTGATGGTTTCGGCATTGCCGCCCAGGGTATTGGGGTCGGTAATATGGCTGATCTGCTCCGTCTCAAAAACGTGGATTTCGCCTTTAACTTTCATTATTATCAAATCGTCCTCGCGGCTGACCAGATTGCCCATGATCACTCTGCCGTCCAAAAGGTAAAGGCGGGTATCCGGTCCGATAAATTCGGGCTCATCCTGGGCTAAGAGAACATAAGGTTGCGCAATAAAGAGCACGGTAAGAAGTAAAATAAAAAAGCGTTTCATAACACAACTCCCGGTTGAGTAAGGTCGAACGGGGTCGATCGATTAATCTGTTTTATTATATACGACGCCTGGCGAGAGAAAAAGATAGCGTTTTTATCTAAAAAGCCATCTAAGTTCAATATACAATACGGAAGAATCCATGCCAAGCTCCATGCAAATAGAGACTTCTGTGGGCGCCTTGACCGCGGAAAAGGTGGCGCAGATGACGGTTGCCCAGGTCAAAAACCTGGCGGCTCAGGCCGCAGCTGACGATCGGGTGTTGATGGCGCTGCTCGAACAAGATGGGCGTGCCGGCGTGCGACAGTTGGCGGTACAGTTAAGTCGGCGTCAGCGGCGTCAACAACTCGAAGGAGAACGCCAGGAACGCCTATTGGAATTGGAGCGGCGGTTGTGGGGGCGGGGGGTGCAACGCATTGCCGGGGCAGATGAGGTGGGGCGTGGTTGCCTGGCGGGGCCGGTGGTGGCCGCTGCGGTCATCTTGCCCCAAGATATCGATTTGCCCGGGCTGGACGACTCAAAAAAACTGAAAGTAGAGCGCCGCGAAGCGCTGCACGACGAGATTGTAACCCGGGCAATAGCCGTGGGAATGGGGTGTGTGGAAGCTGCCGAGATCGATCAAATTAACATATTGCAGTCATCGCTCAAAGCTATGCGAATGGCACTGGCCGATCTGGGCGTCGAACCACAGCAAGTGCTGGTGGACGGCAAACACTGTCCGTCCAGCCCCTACGTCGAAACTCCGGTGGTGGACGGCGATGCGCGCTCCCTGTCGATCGCCGCCGCTTCGGTAGTGGCCAAAGTGCGTCGCGACCAGTTAATGCGCGCCTACGACGCAGAATATCCGCAATATGGCTTTGCTGCACACAAGGGGTACGGCAGCGCCGAGCACGTGCAAGCGCTCAGTGCCCACGGTCCGTGTCCGCTGCACCGGCGTTCCTTTGGGCCAGTGGCAGAATTGCTAGGTACACAGCGCTCGGAAGATTTTCGTGTATTCAAAGAAGGGTTGGCCGGCAGTCGCACGGTAGTTGAACTCGAACGCATGGGGCACTTTATCAAAGAAGGCAGTGCAACACTAAACGCCGAAGAGTTAACCGAACTGCGCCTCATGTACAAAGCGCGCCAGCGCGAAATTGAGGCCGTAGGGACCAGGGGCGAAGCCCTGGCGGCCCAGTATCTCGAAGGCAAAGGCTACAAGATTATTGCAAGGGGATATCGCGGCGCTGGAGGAGAGATAGATTTGGTCGCACAGACGCATGGAAAATTAGCGTTTGTCGAAGTCAAAACCAGTCAAACAGAAGACTGGGGGGCACCGGAAGCGCGCGTCAGTGCGGAAAAGCGTCGACACCTCATACGGACCGCCAGGCACTATATGGAACAGCACCCGCAAGGCGAGGTGGCGTATCGCTTTGACGTGGTGGCCATCACCTTGGCCGCAGAGCCGCAAATAACCCACATCGAAAACGCCTTCCAGGTTGAAAGATAATCAGGTCAACTCGCTGTGTACTACCTGGCCTCCAACTACGGTAGCCACGGCCTTGCCTTTGAGGTGGTAGCCATCGAAAGGCGTATTCTTCGACTTGGAGCGCAAGCGCTGTGCTTCCACGGTCCATTTAATTTCGGGGTCAATCAAGGTGAGGTCGCCGAGATCCCCCGGGCTTAGCTTGCCTCCGGGCAAGCGCAGGATGCGCGCTGGTTGCCAGGTCCACTTCTCAATGGCGGTGCGCAGATCTACAATGCCTGGTTCCACCAAATAGGTTAGGGTTAAGCCGATGGCTGTTTCTAGGCCGACAATGCCGAATGGAGCTTGCTCCAAAGGCAATTGCTTCTCTGCGGCCGTATGGGGGGCGTGGTCGGTAGAGATGACTTCAATGGTATTGTCGGCCAGAGCGGCATGCATGGCTTCTACGTCGGCGGCGCTGCGCAAAGGTGGGCTCATCTTAGCGGCACTGCCCTGACGTTCCACTTCTTCGTCGGTGAGCACAAAGTGGTGAGGCAGAACTTCGCAGGTGACGGGCAGGCCCTCCTTCTTGGCCTGGCGCACCAAGTCTACCGTACCGGCAGTGCTGATGTGAGCGATGTGGAGCGGGCCGCCGGTCTGGCGCACCAAGTCGATGTCTCGGGCAATCATTTCCTCTTCGCCGGCAGCGGGCATGCCTTTTACGCCCAGGCGGGCAGATACTGCTCCTTCGTGCATACAACCACCTTCAGTGAGGCGTTTCACCTCTTCATGGGGGAATACGGGACGGTCTAGATGGCGGGCAATTTCCAGGGCGCGGCGCATTAGGTCGGTATCTTCTACGGGGTCGCCATCGTCCGAAAAAGCTACGGCGCCGGCGGCGGCCAGTTCTTCCATAGGGGCCAACTCTGTTCCAGCTCTGCCGGTGGTAATACAGGCAATGGGGTAGAAGCGCACCGCGGAATGTTGGGCGCAGCGCTGCATTTCTGCAAGATGGGCTGCAGTGTCGGGAGGTGGGTCGGTGTTGGGCATGGCGGCTACTGCACAAATGCCGCCGGCAGCGGCGGCGGCCGTACCGGTGGCGATGGTTTCTTTGTGAGCAAAGCCCGGTTCGCGCAGGTGGACGTGTACATCGATAAACCCCGGGGCGACGATCAGGCCTGTGGCGTCGAGAACGGGGGTGGATTCTGGTGGGGTTAAATCTGTGCTTACTTGACTAATCAGCCCCCCCTCGATCAAGACATCGAGCGCGGCGTTGACGTTGTTAGCTGGGTCGATGAGATGGCCGTTGCAAACTAGCAGGTGGTCATGGGCAGGGGACATGATCGGAGTCTTCTCCTATAGTGAAAGCAGCGGTTTAAGTTAAGCCTTTGTGAGAAAGGTCAGCACTTCTTCGTGGCGCAGCAAGTCCGTGGGCACGGGGCAATCGCGTTCGTGGAGCGCCCGCATCAACTGGACTGTCAAAGGCGCAGTTAGTCCGTTGATGGAAAAATTGGGGGCCGTGAGGAGGGCGCGCGCTTCACCTTGTTGCAAAATGCCGCCGTTTTGCATAACGATAACATGGGTAGCCAGTTCGGCAACCAGGTCCATGTCATGGCTTATAAATACTATCGTGGTACCCCGCTGCTGCAGGCGACGAAAAATAGCGCCCATTGCGGCGCTGGCTTGCGGGTCGAGACCGGCGGTGGGTTCATCTAGAATAAGCACTTCTGGATTCATGGCCAGCACCCCGGCTAGAGCAACGCGACGTTTTTCACCGCCGCTGAGCAGCAAGGGGGGGCGCTGGTGGAAAGTCGCCCAGGGTAGTTCAACCGCCTCCAGGGCACGGCGGCTGAGATCCTCAATTTCAGTGGGTGCGAGCCCGAGGTTGCTAGGGCCGTATGCCACGTCGGCGGCTACAGTATCTTCAAAGAGCTGGAGCTCGGGGAATTGGAAGACCAGTCCTACTCGTCGGCGTATTTGGGGTAGGGACTGGGTCCATATATCCCTGCCGTCCAATATGACATGGCCTCGCTGGGGTTTGAGCAAACCGTTAAAATGTTGTGCCAGGGTTGTTTTGCCCGAGCCGCTGGGACCGAGCAAGGCCGTAATACCGCCGGCTACAATGTCTACTGAGACATCGTCGAGCCCAAGTTGTTGGTGGGGTAGGTCTGGGTCGTAAGTATAATGCAAGTGCGCTGCACTCAGCTTGTGGGAGTGGGCCTGGTGTAGGGGTGGATAGGATTGCGGTAACGCTTTGCGTGTCAGGAGTGGTGTTAAGTGGTCGGCCAATTGTGCTATACTGCATTGGAGGGGAATATTCCACTGGCGTTGTTGGTGTAATTGTACTGCAAGGGAACTGGTAAAGGGGAGGTTTAGGCCAATGGCTTGTAGGCGCGGACCGTCAGAGAAGACCTCTTCTGGCGGGCCGTCGCAAAAAACGCTTCCTCGGTTCAAGACGACGATGCGACTGGCGCCTGCAACTGCGTTTAGATCCTGGGTGATATATATAGTGGCAAGGGATACTTGCGACTGCAATTCTTCCAAGAATTGGTCTACCTGAAGACGGCTTTGAGGGTCGAGTAGGGAAGTGGGTTCGTCCAGCACCAGATAGCTGGGGCGGAGCGCCACGGTCGCGGCGATGGCAAGGCGCTGTTTTTCGCCGCCGGAGAGCAAGTGAGGAGGGTGGCGGCGGTAGGACTCCAAATGGAAAACGCGCAGCATCTCGTCGACGCGGCGGTGCATTTCAGCGGTGGACAAGCCGATATTTTCTAACCCGAAGGCGATTTCGGACTCGACGCTGGTCGACACGAATTGGTCGTCGGGATTTTGAAAGACCATGCCGACGCGCTGGCGGATGGAAAACAGGGCCGTGGGGTCGCCGGTAGAGCAATTGTCTACTAGGACGCGGCCCTTTTGTGGCTGTAAGAGGCCATTTAGACAGCGGGCTAGCGTAGTTTTACCAGAACCATTGGGACCGATGATGGCCAAGCGCTCGCCCGGCTGGATATCCAATTGGATGTCTTGCAGCGCGGCAGAGTGGCTGCCATATGAAAAACAGAGGTCTTGAACGCGGATCATGGAGTGGTGAACCCGAAGTCAAGAGTAGTCTAAAAGGTTAAGTACGTCAAGAACTTGGGCTGTTTTAGATTTGACAGTCCCACATTACAAGTGTTTATTAATCTGGAATGGAATTTGTTTATAAATTTCCGAATTGCCCAGTCCGGTGGCAATACTCAGGAGTGCTATAATGCAAAAGACTTTGCGCCAAAGCGCACTGGCTCTAATACTGGCCTTTGGCCTGTGGAGTTGCGGCGACGACGATAATGAGGCCAGGATCGTCGGGCCCGATATCGAGAAGGGACCGGGTAGGGTCTTTCCGATAACATCTGTATCTTTCCCTTCCATAGACGGGGTAATGGTGGGGGCATTATACGGTCAGATTGAAGGCCGAGTCGAGCCCAGTCCGGTCGTCATTTTAGTCCACGATTTTTTTCTAGACAATAACGAGTGGTTTCAAACCGACTTCTTTGTGGATTTGTTAGAGCGCGGTTATCAGCCCTTGGCCATCAACCTGCGCGGTCACGGCATTGTGTATCAGGGAAATACGCCACTGCCCGATGGCCGCACGTTGATGGAATTGGAAGATTTGGAAAATATGTACCTCGATGTGCAGGCCGCTTTGACTTGGCTGCGCACCCAACCAACGGCCGATGTGGATCGCATTGCCATAGTGGGCAGCGGTTTGGGGGGAAATGTGGCCTATGTCAGCATGGGGGTTTTTCCGCAACAGATCAAAACCGCCGTGGCGCTGTCGCCCGGGTTGTGGGTTAACTTACAGCCCATCGTAATAGGCGCCGGGCAAAATCCCTTCTCGCCGCACAGCATGCTCTTTTTGGTCGGCAGCGACGACATTACCACGACGCAGGACGGGGAGGAATTAAGCTTTCCCGTTTTTTCCAATAATCTCGCCTCCATCACAGACGATCCCAAAACGCTGACCGTATTTGATGGCATTGCTGCCCATGCATCTCAACTCCTTCTTGTGCAGGGGGTTAGTGATCAGATCTTCAGCTGGTTAGAAACGCACCTCAAATAAAAGATAGCGCCCGGCTTCAGCGTCGGGCGCTAAAGCCGCATGGCATTGCCCGCCATCGACGTCGTCATTCCCGCCTACAATGAAGAAAGTGCCATAGGCAGAGTTTTGGCGGATATTCCGCCAGATCTGGTGCGCCAAGTTGTGGTAGTGGACAACGGCTCTACCGATACTACTGCAGCGGTAGCGCGCAGCATGGGGGCGAAAGTGGTGTGCGAACCGCGGCGCGGCTATGGGCAGGCCTGTCTTGCTGGCATAGCAGTTGTAGAAGATGCCGATATCGTAGTTTTTCTCGACGGTGACTACAGCGATTTTCCCGGAGAAATGTCCTCTTTGGTCGAGCCCATCGTGCGCGCTGAGGCCGATTTGGTAATTGGCTCGCGCACATTGGGGCGGCACGAGCGAGGGGCCTTGATGCCGCAGCAGCGTTTTGGCAATGTCCTGGCTACCTGGTTAATTCGCTTGCTTTTTGGCGTGCGCTATACGGATTTGGGACCCTTTCGCGCGATTCGGCGCACGGCTCTTGAAGATTTGCATATGGTGGATCGCAATTACGGTTGGACTGTGGAGATGCAAATCAAAGCGGCACAGCGCGGTTTGCGCTGCCGCGAGATTCCCGTGCGCTACCGACCCCGCCTGGGAACCTCCAAAATTAGCGGTACGCTCGGCGGCAGTTTGCGCGCTGGTTACAAGATTCTGTGGACCATCGCGCGCTACGCCCGCAGGCAAGGGGCGGCGCATTGAACAAAATTGCGGCCAGATTAGGGCTGGCTATACTTTTGCTCGCAGCCCTGGCTTTGCGCCTATGGGGCATGGAGCAGGGATATCCCGAATTTTACGGCCACGTCGACGAAGTTGGAGTGGCGGCCAGCATCTGGAATTTTTTTCGCGCCGCCACGCTCTTGCCCACCGAATTCACCTATCCCGCTTTTTATTCCTATTTAATAGCCGCAGTTTTGTGGTGTTCGCACTGGCTGGGCGTTGGCCCTCAGAGCGGCAGCACTATGGAAGGATTGGTACTGCTGTCGTATATTGACCCGGCTTGGGTGGCGCTGACGGGTAGGGTAGTGAGCACGGTAATGAGCAGCCTAACCTTGCTAGTCGTATATCTTATTGGCAAAGCAATAAGAAGTGAAAAAATAGGTCTGATAGCAGCCCTTTTTTGTGCTTTTGCTCAGGTGCCCATACAGCAGGCGCATCGGGCCCTTCCCGATAGCACCATGGCTTTTTGGGCGTCGCTGTGCTTCTATTTTGCCTGGCGTATTTACCAGCGGGGTGGCTGGGTTGACTATTTGCTGGCCGGGGCGATGGCGGGTTTGGTAGTGGCTACTAAATACAATGGCGCTTTTACGGCGTTAACTATTGTTGCCGCGCATCTGCTGCGCAGCAAAGAAGGTCTGTATGGCGCAAGGCAATGCGTATTGTCGCGGCGTTTTTGGGCCTGTGTACTCACCGCCTTTATTGCACTTTTCATTGGTTCGCCCTATCTCTTCTTGGCACATGAGAAATACTGGTCGCTCATTTCGTATCAGGTTTCGGCGTTAGATTTTGCCCTGGAAGAGAGGCGGCCTTGGTTGTGGATTGTCGCCGAATTGGTACGGTTAGAAAACGCTTTGGGTATTCTAATGTTGGCCGGGGTGGGTTGGTCTTTGCTCCAGCGTCGTGCGTGGGATTGGTTGTTATTGGCCACCTGGGTTCCCAGCTTCCTCTATATTGGTTCGTGGACGCGCGAAAGTTTGCACTATCTGGTGCATTTCTATCCCGTCCTGGCGCTGGGGGCGGCGCAACTGGTGGGGGAATTGATCGAGCGGCGGCAGCAGTTGGCGCGGTGGACGGGGAGGGGGTGGGGACTCGCTATTTTATGTATAGTACCCAATGCACACGGTGCAATACAGGCGAATATCGAATTGGGCAGGCCGGATACGCGTGCCCAGGCGGCGCAGTGGATTGAAGAGAACATTGCGAGCGGCACAAAAATTGCCATGACCTGGCTGCCCTACTGCCCGCGCCTAGCACTCGAACCGGCAC
>CAXGRO010000164.1:0-10175 GCA_964012055.1 uncultured bacterium | reverse complement strand
GGTGCGGCGGGCGCGGCAGGCGATGAGGGCGATCCAGGCGAAGGACCAGCCCGACCAGTGCCCCATGCCGATGTGGCGCAGGTGGGTCAGGGAGCGCTCGATCAACTCTCGATCTTCGTCGTCGCCTTCGACGTTGAGGAAGCCGAGGGGGTGGATGGCCATCAGGTGGGAGAAGTGGCGGTGGCTGCGGTCCAGCGGTTTGCCGGCGTAGACCTGAATGCCGCTTTCGTCGGTTGGCAGAGGGGCCAGGCGGTCGAGGGTCTGGCGGTAAGGTTGGGCGGCCGCGTCTCCGAGGTCTAGGTGTTGGGTTGCCTCGATGATGATCTGGAAGAGGTAGCGCACCAGCGCCAGATCGAAAGCCGAATCTTCGCCTTTGCGAACGATGTCGTCGTATTCGGGCGAGTAAGACAGGGGCACGTGCAGCACGCCGTCGTCGTCGGCTTCGAGGAAACCCAGCCAGAAGCGGCCCACCGCCTCCATGTAGGGCCAGGCCATGTCGCGCAAAAAGTCGCGGTCGCCGCTGTAGAGGTAGTGCAGCCAGAAGTGTTGCGCCAGCCAGGCGTTCACCCCCACCTGCAAGTTCCAGGGGTACCACATAAAACCCACGCCCTGGCCGTAGATGTCCATATTGGCCGGCAGGTAGGCCCCGTCCCAGCCGAAGAAAGTGCGACAAGACTCTTCGAAGCGCGGTAATTCGCGCACCAACAATTCGTAGAGCGGTGTGGCCATTTCGAGGCGGTTGGCGGCGTAGATGGGCCAGTAGTTCATCTCGGTTTCGAGATTGTGGTGCAGGTCGCCGTAGCAGGGGGGGATGCGCACGTCGGGGTTCCACACGCCCATGATGGTGAGGGGGTATTTGTCGGCCCGCGCGTTGCAGCCCAGCTTGTACATTTCCATATACCACAGTCGTTCGAGAGCGATGTCGGGGATGGAGATGTGCGAGCGCGTCCAGAACTGCGCCCACCATTGCAGGTGTTCGGCAAAGCGGTCGTTTCTCTCCAGGAATTGACGCACGTGGGTTGCGGCTTGGTGTGGGAGATCGTCTTGCGCCGCGCCGCGAACTACCGTGACGGCGCAGGAGGCGCGGTGTTGGGAGGTATTGGATGTTTGGGCGAAGACGGCATATTTCTCGTCGCCGCTGTAGACCTGGGTGAAGTAGTTTGCCGCGTCGTTTTCGCCGTACTGGGGGTCGGGGTACTTCCATATTTGCATGATTTCGCGGCTGCGCTCGTCCAGGCGGCGGGCGACTTGGCATGGGGGCAGGGAGATATTGCCGCGCGTTTCCAGTTGAATCTCGACGAGATTTTCGAGTGCGTGTAAATGACCCCAGATCGCCAGGGTGCCGGCATCGAGGCGCAATTCCAGTGAGAAGGCGGCTTCGTAAATGGACAGTTTGCCTTCCAAAGACTGAGGTATTTGCGGCAATTGCCACTCGACGCGGCCGATGGGCAATTTATTGCCCCAGATTTTGTCGGGGGGGCGCACCGGATCGAAGAGGCGGCATTTGGGGTCAAAGCTGCCGTCGCGCGTTTGTTGCAGCACCGTGCGATAGTCCATGCCCGGTTCCAGGCTCTGTTCGGCGCGGCGCTCCCAGACATCGGCCTTGTCGAGGCTGAGCACCATGCGGTCTTCCTCGAACCACAGCACGGCTCCCAGATCGCCGTTGCCTAGGATGAATCCTTCGAAATAAGTACCCGGGATAAAGTCGTATTGCAGGTCGTGGCGCGCCACCCGCTGGCGCGTGGTGGCAACATCGTCATTCATTGGTATACCTCAGGTTTGAGATGCCCTACTAGCTTCAGGGTATTGATCCGATATTTCGTATTTGGTACGATATTTCGTAGTTGTTTTGGGGAAGCCTACTTCCTGTCTCTTAGTGCGTTTTGGCGGGTGGCTTCGCGGCGTTCCTGGGCCTCTGCGGTGAGCCGCCCTTCTGCGTCGTAGTAAGCGCCCTCTTCGCGCTGTTCGAACAGGGGGCGGTAGAGATCGGGACGGCGCGCTACAAAGCGACCGCGCGCTTGATTTTTGGCATGGTACTGCAGGGGGATGTATTGCACGCTGACGCATTCGGTTTCGTACTTTTGCAGGTGGACCTCGCCGCTGGGGCTTATGATGACGGCGCTGGTGGTGTTGGCGATGACGATCCAGCAGTTATTGTCTTTGGCGCGCCAGCACATTTTTTCGGTGTTGTCGGGGCCGCCGCTGCCGTCCATCGGAATAAAAATGACCTGCGCCCCCTGTACGCCCAAGACCGAGCAATTGTCAACGGTGCGGTCGCTGCACAGCAGAAAACCAAAGCGCCCCAGCGGCGTGTCGAAGGGTTCGAGTTTTTCGCCCGGCGTGATGGCGTATTCGCCCGCCGTGGTGACCTTGCGGTAGTGGGCGATTACCTCTGCCGTGGGGTCGATCATCACACAGGCGTTGTAGAGGTCTTCGCCCTGGCGTTCGAGGAAACCAAAGATGAGGTAGATGCCTAGTTCGCGGCACAGCTCTCCCGCCCGCCGGATGTACATGCCGTCTGGCACGGTCTGGGCGATTTCCAGCATGGCTTTGGGGGTTGAGGTGGGGTCCGCGTTAAACACGTAGCCGTCCAGTACCGACTCGGGTGCGACAATTATCTGGGCCCGCCGCGCCGCCGCTTCTCTGACATAGGCCTCCACCCGGCAGAAATTGTCCTCCAATTCCCAAGGGGCCGATTTTAAAGTGACCAGTCCAACCAGCATAAGATTTTCCTCTTTCTAGAGTGTGATGGCAAAGAGCTGAGTGCGCGCCATGTGAAAGCGCAGGTGGATTTTCTTGCCTTTTAATGCCGTCAGATCGGAATTACCTCTCCAGCTCACTACTCCGTCCAAGTCGTCTCCGCTCAGCCGGTCGCAATCGGCAAAGCTGAAGCCCTCCAAGGCTGGCACCAATTCTGCGCTGCTGCGATTGGGCAGGCTGCCGTCGACTATTTCGACCTCGACGTAAGCGCCCGGCAATAAGGTCTTGTAATTGAGTTTTAATTGCTCGCCGGCGCACAGCTGCTCGCTGAGGGCGAACTCGGCCCAATCGTCTGCTTCCCAGGCCACCAAGCGGTCGCGCGGCCACATGGCCCAGATGTATTCGTGTGACTCGGGGGTATCGCGGTTGTGCGGGTGGCGGCAGGCCAAGGTCAGCACGCCCCAGCGGTCGCCGCTCAATTCCACTAGTTCCGGTGTGGGGTAGAGGCTGCCGTAGCGCTCGCCGATGGGGATGATGGGTTTGCGCTCGGGCCTAAACCAGAGCTGGCCGTCGTGGCTGGTGGCCAGATAGACGTCTACCAGGTCGCTGGCGCGGCGGAAGGGGCTGAAGAACATCAGGTGTTTGCCGTGCGGGTGGCGACAATAGCCCGGGGCGTAGATGTCCCAGTCGGGCGGGTCGTCGGGCTCGGCGGTGAGCACCATGAGATGGTTGTCCCAGGGGCCGCGGAAGTCTTCGGCTTCGTAGCGCGACACGGCGCGGCGGCGCTCGAGGCCGCTGCGCAGGTAGATGACGTATTTGCCGATGTCGGGATCAAAGGTGAGGATGTTCTGGGTGTCGAGCAGGAAGGGCGGTTCCAAAATGGGATCGAGGTGGGTCCAGCTGTAGCCGTCGGGCGACACGCCGGCGGTGACCACTACCTGCGAGGTGATGCCGGCGCCAATTTCGCCGCCGTCGCCGGCCGCCTCGCGGCGGGCGCGCAGTTCCATGACTTCATCGCGAGCGGCCGGCCGGCCATCGATCTGAAATTTGCCGGTGATGCCGATGCCTTTGTAGCGCTCGGCGTCGGGGCCGTTGGGGTCGCGCATCACGTTCATATAGGCGTAGGACGAGCCCACATCGTTGGCGACGAAGAGAATGTTGTTGGCTTTGGAGCCGTCGTATTCCACCAGGCCCAGTTCGGGGCGCTCCCAGTTAAAGCCGTCGGTGCTCTCGGCGTAACACCACAGCCCGGGCACTTTGCCGGGCACGTTGCCGGCTTTGACCCAGGGGTCTTCGGGGTCGGCAAAGCAGCTGTACCACATGCGGTAGCGGTCGCCTTCTTTTATCAGGCTTGGGTAGTGGATGGTGCCGGCTTCCCAGCGTTTTTCGCGCACCATGACGGGGTCGGAGCACTCGGCTTGCTGGACGGAGAGGCGGATGCCGGTGGGCAGGTCCTGGGGGAAGTAGGTGCCGTCTTCGCCGTAGCTGACGTAGCCGGGCCAGATGACGTGCCAGTCGAGTGCGGGGACTGTTTTGGAGTTTAATTCGCTCATTGGGTTTTCTCCTACATTTCGGTGGAAAATACTTTGGCGCGGAACAGGTGCAGGCGGATGGCAATTTTTCTGCCTTGCAGCGATGAGAGATCGCTTTTGCCTTTCCAGGTGACCACCTGGGACAATTCGTCGCCGCGCAATACGTCGGCCTCTTGCAGGCCAAAACCCTCCAGCGCCTGGACCGGCGAAGCCGGGGAAGTGGGGGGCTCGACGAGTTCGGCTTTGACCCAGCCGCCCTCTTTCTGGGTTTGGAAGTTGAGGCGCAGTGTCTCGCCGTGACATTCGCGTTCTACCAGGGTCACGTGGCCTTCTACAGGAGCCTCCAGCGCCACCAGCCGGTCACGCTTCCAGGTGGCCCAGCGCCAGTCGGGTTTTTTGCCCGGGTCGTAGCGCTCGCCCCAATCGTGCAGGTCGTATTGGCCGATGAACATCAGCCCCCAGGTTTGGGCGTCGAGCGGCACCATTTCTGGAAAGGCGAAGACCATGCCGTAGTCGCCGGGCTGGCGCGCGATGATGGGCCGGCGCTCGGGCCGGCTCCACAAAAGGCCGTCGCGGCTGGTGGCCAATTGCACGTCGACGGTGGAGTCCCAGCGGTGGTAGATGGCGGGGAACATCAGGTGGCGGCCGCTGCTGGGGCAGCGGCAATAGGCCGAGGCGTAGACATCGTCGCCCATGGGGTCCTGGGGGTCGAGGCCAAAGACGGGCCGGGTGGGCAGCCAATTGCCGAATTGATCGCCCTCGCTGCGGCGCACGATGCGGCGGCGCTCCTGGTGGCCGCGCAGGTAGGTCACGTACTTGCCGGTGTCGGGGTCGTAGGCGGCGATGTTCTGGCTGTCGAGTCCGGTGCGGCCGACGTCGAGCAGTGGTTCGTCTAAATAGGTCCACTGCTTGCCGTCGGGCGATACGGCGCCTTTGAGCAGGCCGATGAAGTAGAGTTCTTCGGCCATTTGTTCGCGGGTGTAGCCGGCCGCTTCCATGGCGCGGCGGATTTCCCACTTGCGGTCCCGCGTCATATCGGTCACTACCTGGCCTTTGTGGTAGGTGATGGCACCGCGGGCCATGGCTTTGAAGCGCGCCTCGGGCGGGGCCGATGGGTCGACAAAGATGGACTGCATTTCGAAGTCGCGATAGTTGAAGATCAGGTTGTTGGCGCTGGAGCCGTCAAATTCCTGCAGGCCGAGTTCGGGCCGCTTCCAGTTGAGGCCGTCGTCGCTTTCGGCGTAGGCGATAAAGGGGGGCTGGCCTTCGCCGGGGCCGCGGCTGATGTACCAGAGCTTTAACAGGCCGTCGTCGTGGAGGGCGACCTGGGGCGTCAGGCCGCCTTCTTCCCAGGGGTATTCGGGCGTGATGAAGATGTCCGATGGCTGCGCCGGTTGCACGGCCAGGTGCACGCCGCTGGGCATGTCCTGGATCCAGGCCTGGCCGTCTTCAATGCCGGTTTGGCCGGCCCAGATGCCGTACCAATCGAGAAAGGGTTGGGTGGTGGGCATGAGGTCTCCTTCAGACGCCCGGCCAATTCTGGTGGGCGAGCAGGCGCAGGCGGTCGGCCTGGCTCAGGTGCTTTTTGATCTGCGCGGCAAATTCGCCCAGGGTTTCCTCCACGGGTACGTCGGAGGTGTCGAGGGCGAATTTTTTGCGGATGAGGGTGGCGTTGTATTCTTCCTCAAAGCGCTGCAGCACGTGTTCGATGTCTTTTTCTTGCACTACCTGGCGTTCGTGCGGTTGTTGTTGCATGCGTTGGGCGATGATTTCGAGTCGGGCGCGCAGCAGGATGAGCACGGTGTCGGGGGCGTGTTCCATAATATCTTTGTCCATGGCGCGGGCCATGGAGGTGGCGGTGTAGGTGCCCTCGCCGTAGCCGTAGTAGAGGGGGGCGTACACGGCTTCTTCGATGTGGAAGCCGACCAGGTTGTGGTCTGGGTCGGCGTAAAATTCTTTGTGGAAGTGGTAGTTCATCATGTAGCGCTGGAACAATTCTTTGAGGGTGGGGCTGAGGGCGAGCAATTGTTCTTGGTCGGCGTCGGAGAATTCGTCGCAGGGCAGGGTGAAGTGGTCGTGGAAGGTGCGCGCCGAGCCAAAGGTGCGTTCGGTCCACTGGACGATCTGGTTGGCTAAGGTGGTTTTGCCGGCGTATTCGCAGCCGACGAGGATTAGTCGCATGTGGTGTCTCCGGAGGTGGTATTAGGACGTTCTGTAAGAATAGAGACTCGTGGCATTGGTAGCCTGGATATGCAGACGAATTTTCTTGCCGACAAAAGGCGTCAAATCGCGCTTGTCTTCGCCCCAGGTCATTTCACAATCCGTTTCGTCGCCGTGGTCCAGCGCATTGCACGATTCAAAGTCGTAACCTGCGGGAATGGAGATGTCGTCGATTACGCGCATCTGGACGCGGCCGAACAAACTGGTGGCGTTGACCGCGAGGCGAGGACCCGTGACCTCGATCGGTTCGGTCATCATCTCGGCGCCACTAATGCCGCAGCGCAAGGCGACAAAGCCGTCCTTGCGTAGTGTGGCGACGCCGATGGAACTGGTGAAGTTGCCCTGGGTGCCGTGCGCCTGGGGGCGGCCCGAATACCACATGTAGAGGGTGTCGCCGATGAGGGCGGGGGGGTTGGACGAGAGTGAGGACCAGGCGCCGTCCCAGGTGCCCGGTGAGCCGACCGGGAAAAATTCTTCGCGCCGGCCGACGCGCTGCCAGTGGTCCAGGTCGCGGGCGGTGGCCAATTGCACCGGGCCCAACTCGGTGGCCGAGTGCAGCATGCCGATGAAGCCGATGTACTGGTTGCCGTAGACAAAGGGCGTCATCACGTACATCTGGTCGAAGGGGTCGTCGAAGTCGTCGGGTTTGAGGATGGTTTTTAGGGGTGTCCAATTGACGAAGTCGGCGCTGGTGGATAGGGCGATGACGCGGCGGTATTGCTTCCACGCGAGGACGAAGTGGTCGGTTAGGGTTTCGTAGCGGCGCGACACGGCCAGGTAGCGCTGTTCTTTGGGGTCGTAGACCAGGGTGCCGGCGTCGCCGGCGCGGGGCACGCAAGCGCGGTCTTTGAGGGTCCAGTGGATGCCGTCGGGCGAGTAGGCGGCGTACATGCCGTGGTCGTCGCGCATTTTGTCGAAGAGGATTTTGCGCACGGCGTTGCGCTCTTGGACGTCCATACTGGGGTATTCTTCCGGCACGTCTCCTGCATTGGGGTGCTGCTGGTAGGAGCCGAATTTGTAGCGTTTGGCCGGGTCTTGCTCGAGTGGGTCTTTGATGACACCCCAGGGATCCATGCCACCTTCGGACCCGGGGGTGGGGTAGACGATATTGTTGGCGGTGGAGCCTTCGCAGGGCACGATGCCCAGGTTGGGTTTGTCCCACGTTATGCCGTCTTTGGAGG
This sequence comes from uncultured bacterium, assembly GCA_964012055.1. Lineage (GTDB taxonomy): Bacteria > Latescibacterota > UBA2968 > UBA8231 > UBA8231 > CAXGRO01. Next base: position 2,542 of record CAXGRO010000164.1, on the reverse strand, counting down.
TGGCGTAGCAGATGAAGTGGCCGTGGCCGGTGCGTTGGTAGAGTTCGGCGTTTACGGTGTAGTACCACATTTTGAAAAGGTCTTCTTCGTCGTCGTAGAGCACCGAGCCCCACAATTGTACGGCCTGGCCTTCCCAGGGGCGGTCGGGTTTTAGGACCGGCTCGGTTTGGATGCGCTGAGGGCGCTGCACCTTGCGCACAAAGCCGGGGTGGTCCTGTACTTCGTCGTCGTCGAGGAAGAGGTGCAGACCGGGGTCGTAGAGGTTGTTGCCATGCATGGTTTCTGATTCCTTCATGTTAGGTAAGGGTTGCGCCGAAGCGGTAGGAGAACAGGCTGGTCGCGTTATCGGTCCGTAGGTGCAGGCGCAGCTTCTTGCCGACAAAGGGCGTTAGATCGCGCTGATCGGCGCCCCAGGTGATGGCTCCGTCCGTTTCGTCGCTATGGGTCAGTGCGTTGCAGTCGGCAAAGTCGTAGCCTTCAGGCACCGAAAAGTCGTCGATTAAGCGCACCTGGATCTGCCCGAAGAGACAGATGGCATTTATCAAGAGCTGGGCGCCGCTTATTTCGACCGGCTCAGTCATCAGCTCGGCGCCCTTGATGCCGCAGCGCAGGGCGACAAAGCCGTCGCGGCGCAGGCGCAAATAACCGATGGCGCTGGAGAAATTGCCCTGGGTGCCGTGCCCCTGTGGTTTGCCCGAATACCACAGGTGCAGGGCGTTGTCTCTGAGCGCCGGGGGTGTCAGCCCGCAGGCGGCCCAGGCGCCGTCCCACGACCCCGGCGTGCCCACCTGAAAGAATTCCTCGCCGCGTTTGCCCACCCGGCGCCAGTGGGCGATGTCGCGGGCGGCGGCCAGCTCCATGCCGCTCAATTCGGTGGGGTGCTGTACCCAGATAATGCCGGCGTACTGGTTGCCGTAGACAAAGGGAATCATCTGGTAGAGCTGGGTGCCCACTTCGTCGTATTCGTCCGGCCGCAACACGGTCTGCAATGGGGTCCAGTGGTCAAAATCGGTGCTGGTGGACAGGGCAATGACGCGGCGGTACTGTTTCCACTCTAGCGTGAAGTGGTCTATCAGACAGTTGTAGCGCCGCGACGAGGCGATGTAACCTCCCCGCATTGGATCGTGGACCAGGACGCCGGCGTCGCCGGCGCGGGGCACCCGTATTTTGTCGTCGAAGGTCCAGTGGATGCCGTCGGGCGAGTGGGCGGCGTACATGCCGTGCTGGTCGGCTATGGCTTTGAAGTGTTCTTTTCGCTCTTCGGGCAGGCACGGCGACTGGTGGTACATGCCCAGTTTGTAGCGCCGCTGCGGGTCGGTTTCCTGCGGGTCGCGCATTACGCCCCAGGGATCGCCGGTGAGGGCCAGGGCGATGTTGTTGGCTTTTGAACCCCTAAATTCGTACAGGCCCAGGTTGGGCCGCTCCCACTCGACGCCGTCTTTTGAGGTGGCATAGCACAGGAAGGTGGGCGCGCCTTCATGAAGTTCCTCTATGCTGCAACCCCAGGTCCAGTACCACATTTTAAAGAGGTCCTCGTCCTCGGCGTAATGCACGCCGCCCTTGATCTGCACGGTGCGCCCTTCCCAGGGATGTTCGGGACGCAGAACTGGCTCTACTTGCACCCGCTCGGGCTGCTGTACTTTGCGCACAAAGCCGGGGTAATCCTGCACTTCTTCGTCGTCCAGAAAGAGGTGCAGGTGCGGGTCGTAGAGGTCGGCGTCCAAAGCTTATCCCTCCCGCCGCACCGGTTTGCCGGTGAGGTAGGCTTTGGTGATGTCGATGATGAGTTCGACATCGTGGCGCGCTTCGGCAATGGAGGTGCGGCACGGTGTTCCTTCGGTAATGCAGGTGTGGAAGTGGCGCAGCTCGGCGGTGAAGGCGCTTTCCCAGGGGATGGCCAGTTCTTTGCGGTAGGAGGTTCCGTCGGCGTCGATGCCCTGGACGGTCAGGGTGGAGAGCACGCGGCGCGAAAAGCCGGTGGGGTAGGTGAGCAAAACGCGTTTGTCGTCGCCGTAGATTTCCAGGGTTTCCCTAAAGTCCCACAGCTCTTCCAGGTCGACGCGGCTGATGACACAGCGGGCGCCGTTGGGGTATTCCAATACCGAGGTGATGGAGCGGTTGTTTTTCCAGATTTCGGTGCTGATCACGGCGCTGGGCACGCCGACCATATTGCGCAGGCTGTAGAGGTCGTGGATGAGGCCGTAGGTGATGCCACTGATGGGTTCGGCGCGGTTAAAAAGATCGCCGAAGGCCTGGCGCAGGGTCGCTTTGTAGGCTCGACGGCGCTGGTCGGCGATTTCCTGGCGCAGGGAGCCGACGTATTGCACGTTAAAATGGTCGAGGTGCAGGTAATTGCTGGGGTGCAGGTGGTTGATCTGGATGAAGCTGAAGTCCATGTTTTCAACTTCATCTTGGGCCATGACAAAAGCTGGGTCATAGGCTTTCATATAAGCGGCCTGGCCAACTTTGCCGGCTTTTTGCATGGCTACGACCATGGCGTCTACTTCCTGCAGCGAAGCACAGATGGGTTTTTCGATGAGCA
>CAXGRO010000163.1:0-10182 GCA_964012055.1 uncultured bacterium | reverse complement strand
CATTCAGGTGTATACCGATTTGGACGCCCACAGTCGGTTTGCCAACCAGTGGGTTGTGGTCACGGGTAAGCGCGTGCTAGTGGTGCCCGAAGTAGGGGAAGACGACGCTGAGGATATGTCCCTAAGCGGGATCGTGGTGGCGCGCAGCGAGGCGTTGGTGGGGGGCAATCGGCTGGAAATTGAGCGCCGCGATCTGCCCACGGTGCTGGTGCCTTATTCGGGGTCGCTGGCGGCCAAATTTTCGGAGGTGGTGCGCGGCATTGAGCAGTTGCGCAAGGAAGAAGACTTGCTGATTAACACGCAGCTCGACCGCACGCGCTGCGAGAAATGCAATCGCTTGCTGCCCGAGAAAAATGGGCTCTGTCCGGCCTGTATTAAACGCTGGAATACAATGGCTCGCATCGCCCGCTTTCTCAAACCCTACAAAGGGTGGGCGGCCATTTTGGCGCTGGCCACGGTTTCGACGACGCTGGCCGAGTTGGCGCCACCGCAAATTACGCGGTATCTGGTGGACGAAGTGCTGGTGCCAGCCGGGGGAGAAGGCTGGACTATGGACGAGCGCCTGGCCATGCTGGGGCTGCTGGTGCTGGCGCTGGTGGGAGTGCGACTGTGGAGTTGGGGGTCGGAATTTTTGCACGGATGGATTGTGGCGTGGCTCAGCGCCCGGGTTACGGCGGATATTCGCGCCCAACTCTACCGGCGTTTGGAAATGCTGTCGATGCAATTTTACGACAAGCGCCAGGTGGGGTCCCTCATATCGCGGGTGACACGCGACTCGGATATGTTGCAGGATTTTTTGGTGGACGGCTTGCCCTATACAGTGATCAATGGGCTGCTCATCGGCGGCATCTTTGGCATTTTGCTGACCATGAGCTGGAAGCTCACGCTCTTCATTTTGGTGCCGGTGCCCTTCATGCTGCTGTGGAGTTTTTATTTTTGGCGTCGCATGCGGGGCATTTTTCACAAATACGGCCGCGGCTGGTCAAATTTGAGCACTCGGCTCAACGAGGCGCTCAACGGTATTCGCGTGGTCAAAGCATTCGCCCAGGAAGAGCGCGAGATTGCGGCGTTTAAAGAGAAGAACGACCTCTTGGGGTTTATCAGCCGCCGCACGGCGCGCAATTTTTTTACGCTCTTTGCCACTATGCACCTGGTGACCAGCTTTGGCATGCTCATCATCTGGTACTTTGGAGGCCGCTCGGTGTTGCAGGAAGAACTGACGCTGGGCGAGTTGATGGCGTTTTATTCATATATGTGGTTGATCTACGGGCCACTGGAATGGTTTGCCGAGATCAGCTCGTGGATGACGCGCGCCTTTGCCGGCGCCGAGCGCATTTTTGAGGTCATCGACTCGCCGCCGGAGGCCTACGAAGACCCCAACGCCGTGGCCATACCCCGCCTTGAAGGCGGCATCGTATTTCGCGACGTCACCTTTGGCTACGACAAGAACAAACCCGTGTTGCACGAAATAGACCTGGACGTAGCGCCCGAAGAGATGATTGGCCTGGTGGGCAAGTCGGGGGTGGGCAAGACCACTACGGTCAACCTCATCGCCCGTTTTTACGACGTCGACTACGGGGTGATTGAAATGGACGGGGTAGACGTGCGCAAGATTCGCCTGGAGGACATGCGCCGGCAGATCGGCATTGTCTTGCAGGAGCCGGTGCTCTTTAGTGGCACGGTGGCCGAGAATATTGCCTACGGCAAGCCGGGGGCATCGTTAGAGGAGATCATTGCGGCGGCCAAATTGGCCAATGCGCACCAGTTTATTATGGCCAAGGCCGACGGCTACGACTCGCAGGTGGGCGAGCGCGGCGACAACCTCTCGGGCGGCGAAAAACAGCGGGTGGCCATCGCGCGGGCGGTGTTGCACAATCCGCGCATTTTAATCTTGGACGAGGCAACCTCGTCGGTGGACGTGCAGACTGAAAAGCAGATCCAGGAGGCCATTGCGCGGCTAGTGCAGGGGCGCACCACCATTGCCATTGCCCACCGGCTGTCGACGCTGCGCAACGCCGACCGTCTGGTGGTGCTGGAAGGGGGGTGCATCGTCGAAATTGGCACGCACGCAGAGTTGTTGGAAAAGCAGGGCACGTTCTACGATTTGGTTGAGACGCAGCGACAGGTCGCCGAAATCATTGCGGTGAAGGAATAGGCAAGTGGAAGATATCAGCAGCGGGCAGCCGTTTGTAGAAACAGCTCCCAAAGATATAGCGGATAAGATCCAGGCGCACACGGGCGGCGGCGAAACCGTGCACATTCAGGTGGCCACCGATATGGTCGACGAGCGCAGCTACGGCCAGCGCTGGCTGGCGGTGACCGACCGCAAAGTGCTGGTAGTGCCGGCGGACGGCGATGACGGCGTGGTTGAAGTGGACATGGACCGGGTGAAAGCCAGTCAGACGCAGGAGTTGGTGGGCGGCGGGCGGTTGGAGGTGGAGACCAAAGACGGGGCGCCGGCCTACCTCTATTACTCGAGCAGTCTGACCGCCAAATTTGCCGAAGTGGCCGGCGCCATCGGCCGGCTGGCGGAGGGCGAGCCGCCGGCTCTGCCCACCGAAGTCGAGCGCACCCGCTGCGAGCAATGCGGCCGGCTCTTGCCGGAAAAGGACGGCATTTGCGCGTTCTGCATCAACAAATGGGAAACCATCAAACGCATGCTGGCCTATTTGCAGCCCCATTGGCGCAAAGTAGTGGTCATGGTGTTGGGGTCCATTTTTATTACGGCGCTCAGGCTCTTGCCGCCAAAAATCACCGAGCGCATTATCGACGATGTGCTCATGCCTATGTCGGGTCTGGCGCTATTGGGGTGGTATGTACTGGGGCTGTTGGGCATACAGCTTTTAACCTGGTGTGTGGAGATGCTCAACGGCTGGGTGCGCGCCGGGGTGGCGGCCTGGACCAGCCGCGATATCCGCGCCGATCTCTACAACAACTTGCAGTACTTGCCGCTGCGCTTTTACGACAAGCGCAAAGTGGGCAATTTGATTTCGCGCTTTCTCAACGACGCCGACCGGCTGGAGATGTTTCTGCTTTTCAACGTGCCCTTTCTGTTTACCAACCTGCTCATGTTGCTGGGCATATTTGGCCTGTTGCTGTCGCTCAGTTGGGAGCTGACGCTCTACGTGTTGCTGCCGGTGCCTTTTATCGCCATAGGCGGCAAGAAGAAATTTACTCAGTTGCGACGCTATTGGGGCCGCTGGTCGGTCATGTGGGGGCGGCTCTCTTCCCACCTCAACGAATCCATCTCCGGCATCCGCGTGGTCAAAGCCTTTGCCCAGGAAGCGCGCGAGGAGCGCCGTTTTAACGAGCGCAACGACGACGTGCAAGACATCAGTGTGGTGGCCGAGCGCGTCTGGCTGATTTTTTGGGCCATCATGAGTTTTTTGATGAGCATGGGGGTGTTTCTGGTGTGGTATTTTGGCGGGCGCAAGGTTTTATCTGAGGCCATGACTATGGGCGAGTTGATGGCGTTTATTAGCTATGTGTGGATGTTTTACCAGCCCATTCAGTTTTTTACGCAGATCAACAACAATTTGAGCCGCTCCTTTGCCGCAGCCGAGCGCATTTTTGAAGTGGTCGACGCCAAGCCCGAAAAGGCGCAGGCGGGCGAGGGCGTGCCCATGCCGCAATTGGAGGGCTGGGTGCGCTTTGAGCAAATCGGTTTTGGTTACGACCCGGGCAAGCCGGTGCTCAAAGAGATCGACCTGGAGGTGGAGCCCGGCGAAATGATTGGCCTGGTGGGGCGCTCGGGCGTGGGCAAGAGCACACTGATCCAGTTGATCTGCCGTTTCTACGATGCCGATCAGGGGTGTCTGGTGATTGACGGAGAAGACATTCGTGACATTCGCTTAGAGGATCTGCGAAGCCAAATTGGCATGGTGGCGCAGGAGTCTTTTTTATTTAACGGCACGGTGGCCGAAAATATCCAGTACGGCAAGAAAGACGCCACGTTTGCCGATATTGTGCGGGCGGCGCGGGCGGCCAACGCCCACGAATTTATCGTCGCCAAACCCGACGGCTACGACACCCAGGTGGGGGAGCGCGGCGGCAAATTGTCGGGCGGCGAAAAACAGCGCATTTCCATCGCCCGGGCCATTTTGCACGATCCCAAGATTCTCATTCTGGACGAGGCGACTTCTTCGGTCGACGCACCCACCGAGAAGAAAGTGCAGGGGGCCATTGCGCGGCTGGTGGAGGGGCGCACGACGTTTGCCATTGCTCACCGCTTGTCGACGTTGCGCAATGCCGATCGTTTGGTTGTGCTCGACGAGGGCAAGATTGCCGAGGTGGGGACGCATGAGGAGTTGATGGCGCGGGAGGGGATTTTTTATCGTTTGGTGACAACGCAGCAGGAGACTACGGCGGTGATGGCGGTGGGAGGGGGGAAGGAGGATATGGTGTAGTGGGTGGCGTTGGCCTGTAACACGGTTTGGGGGGGCTCGACGCACATGACGCTCAACTCTTCGAGTTGGCGGATCTTTGGTGCTCGCGGCACTGAGATCCCCCCCAAACCGCTTAGTAGACGTTTACTTAGGTAAACGCTACGTCTTGTTTTCTTCACTCATATCAAAAAGCATGCTTAGGTCCATGGCCGGTGCCGAGTGGGTGAGGGCGCCGATGGAGATGAAATCTACGCCGGTTTCGGCGGCCTGGCGCACATTGTCTAGGGTGATGCCGCCGGTGGCTTCGATGGTTGTGTCGGAATCGGCCTGGCGGATGAGATCTACGGCTTGGCGCATGATTTCTGGGGGCATATTGTCGAGCAAGATGCGGTTGGGGCGGGCGGGAAGGACGGCGTGTACTTCGTCGAGGTTGCGGGCTTCGACGAAGACGGGGATGGCGTCGCCTGTTTGGCGGGCCAGGTGGACGGCCTGGCCTACGCCGCCGACGGTGGCAGCGTGGTTTTCTTTGATTAAGACGGCGTCGTAGAGGCCAAAGCGGTGGTTGACGCCGCCGCCTAAGGTTACGGCGCGCTTTTCGTGCTGGCGCAGGCCGGGGGTGGTTTTGCGGGTGTCGGTAATGCGGGCCTTGGTGCCGGCGATGGCGGTGACATAGGTGTGGGTTAGGGTAGCGACGCCGGATAGGTGTTGCAGGAAGTTGAGGGCGGTGCGCTCGCCCACCAGCAGGGCGGTGGCGGGTCCCTGGAGCAGGGCTATGAGATCGTCGGTGGCAACGGCATCGCCTTCCGCGACGTGGGCTTCAAAAGCGACGGTGGGGTCGAGGTGGTGGAAAACGGCACGGGCCAGGTCCAATCCGGCGATTACGCCGGCCTGGCGCGCTATAATAGTGGCGCGGGCCAGGGCGCCTTTGGGCACGATGCGGGCGGTGGTCAAGTCGGCGGCGATAGGGTCGGTGTTGCTGTTGAGGTCTTCGGCGAGGGCCTGTTCAACCAGGGCTTGAATGGGGTCCATGAGGTGTTTACTCCGCGGCTGGGTCGGGGCTGGAAAGATGGGCGAATTCAATTTGCGTCATGCAGTTTTTTTGCGATTCAAGCGCGTTTTTTTCCTGTTCTAAAAGATCGCTATCAAAGGCCACATCGGCCAGATCTTCGCGCAGGGAATCTATCTGTTCATCCTGGCGGGCGACCTGTTCCGCCAGTGTTTCCAATTGTTCCTTCAGGCTGCTGCCCTGGATCAGCAGAGTGATCAGCGTGATGATGGACAAGACGCTGAAGACGATGATAATGGCTATGTAGAACAGGTCGATCATTTTTTGGGCTCCGGCTCTGGCTCTTGCGGCTCGAGTAGAGAAATGACATAGGTGAGGTCGTCGACGTTGAAGTGCTCTATGCCCTCGCGGTCTTCGAGGGGCTGGTAGGCTTTCTCGTTCATTACCAGGGCAAAATCGGGGGCGTCGTCTTTGAGATCGGTGGCGTGGTGCAGGGTGTCGGTCAGCAGGCGGCCGACGGCGCCTTTCTCGTCGCCTACGTGGATGCCGGTGTAGAGGCCGGCGGCCAGGGGGACGAGGCGGACGGCAGGAAGTTGGGCGGTAAATTGACGTACCAATTCGATCGCCGTGCCGGGGTGGTCAAAGAGGCAAATGACCAGGGTCTCTTCGGGACTGTGGAAGCGCACGTCCTGATTTTTGAGGAAAGCGGACCACTCGTCTCTAAAGAGGATTTTGGCCGTTTCTTTTTCGGCCCGCGCTTCCAGCGCCAGCATCGACAGTGGCGCCAGTGCTTCGCTGAGCCGGTCGGTTAGTTTGAGGTCGCGCAGCAGCTTTAGCTCGTTGCGGTCGGGCTCGGGTGAGCGGGCGCGGCAGTGGTCCCCTTCGTCTTGCAGGGGGCCCGGTAGAGTCTTTTTCAGGTGGTTGTACAATTTGTCCGTCTCGCTGTGCAGGCGGCGCGTTTCGCGCTCGAGTAAGTGTTTTTTGGAGCGGCTTACCTTAAGCTTGTCTTCCAGGGTGGCCAGGCGTTTGGTGTTGCACCGCTGGTCGTGCTGGGTCTGGAATATGCGGTCGCGCAGGCGGCGCATATAGCGGTAGGCGCCAAATTTAAAAAAGGCATAGAAGATGCCGATAACGGCGGCTGATAGGCCCAGGACCATGCGATGGACTCCCCTGGTTTCAGGTGTTGGAAGAGGGGGGCAGGTGGGTGCTGACGTCGACGCCGCGGTAGTCCTCCAACAAACCCAATTGTTCGAGGGTCGGCATGAAGGCGAAGAGGTCTTTGAGCAAATAAGTGGATACGTGGTTGTGGTCGACCAGCCAGCGGAAGAGGCGGTAGCCGGCGTCGAGGATGAGGGGGTCGGAGGTTTCGGCAAAGGCAAAGGCCAGGGGACCCAGGAGCATGCCGGTGGAGGTGTGTGGGGTGTCGGATATGGTGCTCTCTTTGTAGTAGAAGATGCCGTCGATGGTGCGGCCATGGGTGGCTAAGAAGCGGGCGCCGTCGAGCAGGATGCGGCGGGCGCGCTCGTCGCCGGAGCAGGCGTAATACTGTTGCAAACCCTGCAGGACAGAGGCGTCCATAAACGGGGTGGCGCCGCGGTTGAAGCTGCCAATTTGGTCGCGCCAGCGGCCTTCTTCGTCTTGCCAGACTTCAAAGAGATCGACCAGGGCTTCCATGGCGGGCAGGAAACGCTCGGCGGGGAAGGCGTTGTAATAGGTGCCCATGGCGTTTAAGGCCCAGCCGGCTACGCGGGTGCTAAAACCCCAGTTTTGCTTTGGGTCCAATGCCTGCTGGCGCGCTGCTTCGGTCAATTGGCTTTTCCAGGCGTAGGGGGCCTTTTTGCGGCAGAAATCGGCGCATGCTTCGGCCACTTCGCGGGCACGGCGGTAGCCGGTGAGGAAGTAGTAGTCGAGCAGGCTGCCCAGCCAGGTGTGGCTGGTGTAGGGACCGGAGAGGTTGGTCTGGTCGGTGGTTTTGTAGTGGTGGTTCTGCGACCACTCAAAGTAGGGGCCGCCGACCCACTCGGGGTAGGCGCTGCTGTAGTGCACGGTGTCGACGTCCATCAAATGGAAGACTGCGGCTTCGCCGGTGGCAAAGATTTGCGGGTCTTGCAGGCGCAGCGATTCCCAGAGGATGGAGCGTGGCAGCTCGTAGGCCAGGTTTTCGGTGGTTAGGGTGCGCGTTTTGCCCTGGGAAGTCGTCAGTCTGACTTCGTCGCCGTAGTTGACCAGCCCCAGGCCGTTGGGTTTTTTGCAGGATTGGCGCAATTTGAGTTCGAGGGGCCAAAAGTGGTCGCGGAAGGGCTGGAAGGGGCCCCATACTTCGGTGTCGGCATAGTGTTCGGACGGCAGCATGAGCCGCGGCGGTTGTTCAAAGGCCAGGGTCAGATAGTCGACTTGGCTGGCCTGGTCGAGGGGGGGGCCGCAGTGCAGGTAGAATTCGTGGGTTTTGGCCATGCCCTGGGGGATGCGCAAGGGGACTTCGTGGTCCACCTGGGCGGGCGGGTCGATTTCGGTGTAGTGCCGGCCGGGTTCTTGGGTGGGGCGCAGGAACTGGGCCAGATCGGGGTAGAGGTCGAGGTGTAGCGTGCCGCCGTCCACACTGTAGGCTTTTGGGTAGTTTTGCCAGGGACGGCACAGTTTGAGGGTGATGCCATTTTGGGCGTCGGCCAAATGGAGCCAGCCGTGGGCGTTGGTGCGGTGGTCGCTGCGCTCTTTGCCCAGCAAGGTATGGCGGTCAATATTCCACTGGACGAGGGATAGGGGTTGGTCGACGGGCTGGGCATCGGTCCCCTGTCCAAAGGTGCCGTAGCGCGCGCCCAAAAGGGCGTGGCGCGGGGCGGCCAGTGAGGTGGGCAGGGTAAAGCGCAGCGATTTGAGATCGACAAAGGAGGCGGGTTGGTCGTGGACAAAGGTGAAGTAGACCTTAAAATATTCGCAGTGGGTGTAGAAGTAGATGCGCGCGATCCAGCTCAGCAGGGTGCTGTCGTCGTCGGCGTTGAGCGTGCCTGTGGCTTTGGCCACCAGACGCAGCGGGTTTTCTTCTTCAATTTCAGTAGATGACAAGCGGCTGGTGTAGAGGACGCCCGCGGCGTTGTGGGCGGTAAATTCGCCGGTGGTGGCCGGATTGAGCAACTGGCGGCCGTTTAGCGAGATGCTGCGGAAAAGTTGAGTGCCGTTACTTCCCAGATCTACGGTGAGGGGGCCGGTGGAAATTTCGAGGGTTTCGTCGAGGCCGCGCCAATACAGGGGGGTGGTGGGTGGCACGTGGGTGACGGCATCGCCGTAGTGCAGGTCGAATTGGGCCCGGGCCATGGGTTCGATGTCGGCCTGCAGGTCGAGTAGAGCCCATTTGATTGAGCCGTCGGGCCAGGTGGCCATAATCGAGGCGCTGCTGGGCAGGGGCTGGGCGTCGGCGTCGCAGACCTGGAGTTGGTCGGGGGCGCGCAGGGTGCCCCGGGCAAAGGGTATGCCAGCGGTCAGGGGGCAGCGGCGGCGGCGGATGCCGGCGGGTTCGCGAGTTTTTGCTCGAATAGTGGGCATGAGTTTATTGTATCTCCCTCAGCCAAGATACGATAAAAAAGGGCGAAAGGGCAATGTTTAATAGGTCCTTCACCCATAGACATAAGATATTATAAGTCATATTATTAATAGTGATTTAAATTACTTAAAATAAAAGGAAAAGAAATGACCGCCGACTTCAAAACCATGTACGGATGGGCCGAAATTGAGCCGCGCCACCCCGTAGTGGCCGGCAGCACCGGGACCTTTACCCTGACTTACCACGTGGGCCGCTACGGCATCGACGACGGGGGCACGCTGAAAATAGCCGTGCGCTTTGCTTCGGATTGGGGTTATCCCCAATGTGAAGCCCCCCAGGCCCCTAACTATGTCACCGTCACTACCACCGGCGCCGGCCTAATCGACTACCGCTTTGACGTAAAGGGTTACATCCGCCCCTACCAGAAATGCCTGATCGTCAATGTGGAGGAATGGGCGCTGTCGGAAGGGGACACCATTACGGTGGTGTACGGCGATACCTCGCAGGGGTCTCCGGGGACCGTGGTGCAGACCTTCCGCGAGTACAGTTTTGATTTCAGGGTGGCGGTGGACGCCTTTGGCACCGGGCAATTTGTCGAATTGGAAGATTGCCCCGAACTCGAAATCATACCGGCGCCCGCCGCCAAACTGGTAGTGCTGGCCCCCACGCAGGTGGAGCAAAACGAGCCGCTGTGGATCGGTGTTAAAGCCGAAGACGAGTGGGGGAATCCCGCCGTCGACTACAGCGGCACCATCGCGCTGGAAAGCAGAGGTGAGCTGGTCGGTTTGCCCGATTCCTACACCTTTACTGAAGCCGACCAGGGCGTCCACCGCTTTGAGGGTTTGCACTGTACTCAGGAGGGCGAATATCGCCTGGCGGTGCGTAGCGCCGATGGCTTGCAAGGCGAGAGTAATGCCATCGTCTGTGTCGCCCAAGTTGAGGCCTACCGGCCCTATTGGGGCGATTTGCACGGCCAGAGTGAGGAGACAGTGGGCACCAATTCAGTGGACGATTATTTTACCTTTGCCCGCGACGTGGCGCTGCTCGACTTTGCCGGGCACCAGGGCAATGATTTTCAGATCACCCCCCAATTCTGGGACGAAATAGGCCGCTGCGCCCGCCAGTTCTACAACCCGGGGCGTTTTGTGGTGTTTCCGGGCTACGAGTGGTCGGCCACCACCCCGGCCGGAGGCGACCGCAACGTCTATTATCTAAACGACGGCGAGGAGATTTACCGCACCAGCCACTGGCAG
>CAXGRO010000162.1:0-10197 GCA_964012055.1 uncultured bacterium | reverse complement strand
TACTCTTATTTCTTAAAGTAGGTGATGTTAAATTAGTAAATACAGTATCTTTCGATTTTTGGTTACTTTTGTGTTCCTCGCTCTTTTTTATTGTACGATTTTCAAAGGATCTTATCTTTTTATTTTCAAACTCCTCGACCAATCTTCTAACTTCGGCAACTTTTTCTTCTGGAAATAAGATGCTCCGCTCGGAGTCTTCAAGATCAGCCCATAATTCCATCAAGCGATTATGGGCTTTCTCAAAACGCGAGCGCACTGTTGCGCTATTTCCATTATATTGGGCCAGTAAATCTTGGAGATAGCTCACAGCTCCATCGATGGTTTCTTTAGTCGCATTCATGATCGGACTCGAGTATACGAACTCGGTTTTAAAAGGCAATTATATTTCGCTTTTACCTTGGAAACAGTGGGCATATATATCTCTATAGATAGATATATTATAGGTCCGTCATTAATGTTGTATTTTCCAGGATTTTATCCTTCCCCAGGTTGTTGCTTCTACATTTGTTGTAGTTTCAACTCTCGTCCATACAGCGCCACCCTGTGTCTGAAATCCTACATCCGTGTCCATTATTTCAATAATCGCCCCACCTTCTTCCAGTGCTTCGTTTGTAATTATGTCCTCAAACCCGTTACCAAAACCAGATAGCCGTGCATAGTAGGTAACATCATCTGGTGTCCGGTAAACCCCTGGCAATATATCCACGCCAACGATCCACCAACCGTCCCCAAACTCTGTTCTTGGTTCAGGATTGTACGAATCATCAATAAGGCTCCAGACGCCATCCCCCTGTGTTTGAAAGGCGACATCCCCATCTTTGATTTCAATTACTACCGGTCCCGTTGCTAAGGCTTCATTGGCAATAATGTCGTCAAACTCCCCACTGAGACCCGATAAGCGGGCTAAATAGGTTATTTCCCCTTCCGTACGATAAAGACCAGGTCTGATATCGCGGCCAACGAGCCACCAGCCAGGTCCGAATGAGGTAGTTGTTTGTGGTTGATAACTGTCATCTACGATCGTCCACTCACCAGGGCCTTCGGAGCGAAATGCCACATCGGTATCCTTGATCTCAATAAGAACCGGTCCTTCTGGTAAGGCCTCGTTGGCAATGATATCTTCGAACTCTCCACTGATACCCGACAAGCGCTCATAGTAGGTCACCTCGCCTTCCGTACGATAAAGACCGGGCTCAATATCGGAACCTACGAGGTGGGTGCCCTCCCCAAAACTGCGAGCAGGCTGAGCAGTAGTACTTCCTGATGCGCCAGCTGCGATAGATACCACAATGAGTAAAAGTTTGACTCGAGACATAATTATATCCCTCTCTATGATTGGCTATATTGATAGATTTCTTTTCCAGTTGATCGTCTCTAACTGGCTATATCCTTTTAGGTATAGATATTCTCATTTTGCAGTTAATATACTCTATGTACAACACTGAAACGAGATAAATCTAACGTATTCAGACACAGTCCTATTCCCAGTGCCAATGTAATTTCTTGGAAATGGACAGTTTTTTGATGGTTTGGTAGGACAGTTCCAGTGTAGGGCTTATGTTGCGAATGGGACCGTGTTGCGGTTTGATACCAACGAGTCCATCGTGGGTGGGGTTATTGTGGTGGTGGACACAATCGATGTGCGCGTGCGGCGCGGTCACCCTGATCCCTGGCCGATCGAGGTAATGCGAGATACGCTGAACACGGATGACACCTTTCAATTTGTATTTGCGTACGAGATGCTCGTACTGCTCAATGAACGAGAAGACGTGGTGTTGCGGCTGCAAAATCTCGATCCAGATGATCCGGCGATTGTGCAACGGGTGGTCTACTTTAAACGGCTTGATGAATCATTAACTGATCTGAATGGCGAACGAGCACATGAGTATGTCATTCCAACTAGAGTCGGTAGTTTTCTCGTCGCTTGTCTCCAATGCTACTTTAATTTATCTTGGAAGCAGAAAGCCATTTTGCCTTTTCCAACAGTTATATATATGTATGTGAAAACTCCCCAAACTATATTTAGTACATATTGTTTTAAGGGAAAAATGTCCCAACTATTTGTCCCAAACACAAGAAGACATAACCTTAAATGATTTAATTTCAATCACTTACCCCACATTTTGTCACCGATTTGTAATCAGCAGGTTGTGGGTTCGAGTCCCATGAGCGGCTCCAATTTATACTTCCTCATTTATCCCCTCAAATGAGCAGATCGCACCCCTCGCAATTCACAACCTGCCCCGTGGGACTGAACCCATGCCCGACCCCGGATTCTTGAGGAAGCAGACGCTGAAGAATTACGACTATTCGTGGGAGCGTTTGCAGGGCGACCCGGACATGCGCTCTGCTTTCTGGCGCAACAACGTGGCCGACTTTCTGGCCCGGCAAGAGCTGTGCATCGCTCCAGAATGGTTTTCTGGCCGCAAGGCGCTGGACGTAGGGTGCGGCGGCGGCCGCTGGACCTACGGCCTGCAACAGTTGGGCTGCGAAGTCACTTCCCTAGACGCCAGCGCCGCGGCCGTGGACTTTGTGAAATCCAATATTGCCGCCGATCCCAAGCGCGTGTACCAGGCCAACATTTTTGATCTGCCGCCGGAGGTCACAGATCAGAGATACGACCTGGTTTTTTCGTGGGGCGTTCTGCACCACACGGGCGATACCTTTAGGGCCTTGAGCACAATAGCGCCGCTGATAAAGCCGGACGGCGTTTTATACATCTACCTCTACGGCAAAAAATCCTGGAGTGACTTGAAAAGTCTATTGGTAAAAACGGCTCGGGGTGTCCTCTTCCCCCTCCCGCCCGGCCTCAAGTTCGCCGTCTTTAAAGCGCTGCTGGGCGAATACAAAGCGGGCCTGGCCATGGACGTGCTGGGCGCCACCGTGGCACACCGCTACACCCAGGAAGAAGTGGACGATTGGTTAGCACAACTGGGGTTTAAAAACGTCGCGCGGACCATTAACACCGACGAGATTTATCGCAAGGCCTGGCACGACGGCTGTTCGGCCGCACCCCATGCTCTGGAGCCAGCAACACCACCTTACTGGTTTGAAAAGTGGCGGGAGGAAAACTACCAGAACCTACAGCGCCGCGACATGTACGACCCAGATAAAGACGAAGCTCGAGACCATCTGGAGGACGCAGACCAAACCGACGGCAATTCTCGATAGTGAGCGACAGTATCCAAACCGACGCTGTAAAAGCCGTTCTCTTCGACCTAGACGATACCCTCTTCGATTTTAAACACAGCCGCCTGTGTGCCCTTCAGGCGCTGCAACAACATTACCCCCAACTCGGCGCCGTCCCTTTGGACGACTTGGAGCGCGAACACGAGCGCCAGCTACAGGCCAACTTCCTCAAGACACTCGACGGCACCCTGTCCACCCAAGACGCCCGCAAGGAGCGCCTTTATCGACTCTGTGCCCACTATGGAATGGAGCTCGCACCCGCCCAGGTCGAAGAGGCGTTTTTGGTGTACAGAGAAACCTACCAAAGGACCAACCGCGCCATTCCCGGTGCCATCGCCTTACTGCGCCAACTGCAAAACCGCACCACGCTGGGCGTTGTGACCAACGGGCTGGTCAAAGCCCAACGCGATAAGCTGCGCATTTGCGGGGTGGAAGATTTTTTTGACTTTGTCCTCGTATCGGAAGAAATAAACGCCACCAAACCCGACGAGGCCGTCTTCACGGAGGCCCTGCGGCGGGCCAATACTCGGGCCGAAGAAGCCGTTTTCATCGGCGACACCTGGAAAACCGATATCCTCGGATCGCACCAATGCGGCATCCGCTCCATTTGGCTCAACCGCTATGGGGCCGACTGCCCCCAACCGCATATCACCAGCGAGATCCACGCCCTCGAACCCGTTCAAAACGTTGTAGACCTCATATTCGCCGATAACTTTTAAGTACCACTGCGGCATTTGCCAAGCCCTGCGACATGCCGCAACACAAATCCCCGCAGCCGCACTCCGCTTGTGAGATATTATATTTTTGACTATATAATAATTCGCTTCTTCTGCGCGCCCACTCCTTCCTCCAACTGGGAGAGAAATATGAAATTGCCCTTTTACGCCCTGGCACTCATCACCCTCCTAACCTCCCCTGCGCTCGCCCAAGCGCCGGCGGATACAACGGTGTCTATGGAAGAGGCCCTAGAGCAGCTCAACCTTTCTCTGCAAGAACTGCAACAAGCCCTGGGGCCCACAAACAATGCAGCCGATCCGCGCGTCCAAACAGCCCTCGACCAGTTGGAACTCACCTACAGCCAAACCGACAACAACACCTACAAAATGACGCTGAACGTAGGGGATAACCGCACTCACCTACTCTTTATTAATTCAAGGACGGAAACCTACAAAAACACCGAAATCCGCGAAATTTGGGCGCCGGCCTACCGCTCCGATAACAACCTTCAACCGCACTTAGCCAACCGCCTGTTGAAAGAGAGCTATCAAAAAAAATTGGGCGCCTGGCAGACGACCCGGTCCGGCGATGGCGTCTACTACCTCGCCTTCGTGGCCAAAATCCCGGCCGATCTCGACCTCCAATCGATGCGCAATATCATGCTCTTGGTGGTGGAAACAACAGATGAGATGGAACGCGAACTCTCCGACGAAGATACCTTCTAAGCCTATCCACAGGAGTCTCAAGTGAAAATTCTGACCTTATTCGCCTCTGGCCTGCTCGCCTCTTGCCTCCTGAGCTGTTCGTCTAAAACTGTTACACAGGAGCCCCCCGCCGCTGCCTCCAGCACACCACAGCACGACCTGCGCATCAAAACGCTGCTCGACGAACTGGAGGTCAGTTACGAAATAGACAAAGATGCAGATTATAAACTAGAGCGGGAGATTGGCAACGACCGCACCCAGGTCATCTACATCAACTCCAATACAGAAGAATATGAGAACCTGGAAATTCGCAAAGTGTGGAGTTTTGCCCACATGGAAGAAACCCCGTTGCCCGGCTGGATGGCCAATAAATTGCTGGAATCCAGTAGCACCATAAAATGGGGGTCCTGGCAAGTCATGGGCAAAGGCCCCTACTACATTGTTTTTGTCGTCAAACTATACGCCAATAGCAACGCCCAAACCCTGAGCGATGCCATGAGCATAGTGCGCGAACAGGCCGACAATATGGAAAACGAACTCAACGGCGCCGACGACTACTAAACTCAAGGCGCCTGCCTTTCCCATGCCCTAGTCGCAATGCTCTCCCCCGCTGGGTGTATGGCAACCCAGCACCGCCCGCTCGAAGGTATATATAATCCCTATCTCCACGTCCAGACTCGCCGCTTTCCGCTTTGCTAAATTTAGGCATAAGCCTGTCTTTATAATAAGTTTATACCATGGAGATACAATGCGGCTTTATTTGTTTGCCAGTCTCGCCTTAGCGCTTTTGTCGCTGGAGGCCCAACCTGTGAGCGCCCAACATCCACATGTCGGGCGCAATTTCTACTTTGCCCTGCTGGGCACCAACCATAAAAACCCCCTCTTTACCAAAGAATTCACCGAGGGGGCCAATATTGTCAGCATAGGGGGCGTGCGCCAACTCTGGCTGCCGGAACAACAGCACACCGTCGGTTTTAAAGTCGGCTACGACGACATCCGCCACCACGGCGGTGGGTTGGGACTGGTATTCTAATCGGTCCGGTGGGTCACTACGCCGTGCGGATTTTCAAAGGCGTCAATCCACAACCGGCACCATTCTCCGTGGTCGCGCAACACTTTGTTGGGCGCCGCCGAACTGCGCACGACAAAATCCGGATGGCCGGTGCGGCCGGTGTGATGCCCGGTCATCTGGTAGCGCAAATCCAACGACCAGCGGCAGCAATCGGATAAATTGGGCGTCGACTTGTGCGGCGTAAACTTGTCCAGCAACACCACGTCGCCCCGCTTGCACTCTAGATATTGTGGCTCTACATCGGGCAATTGCGCCGGCACCACGGTGGTGCCGCCCTCCTTCTGGTGGCGCAAATACCCCAGGTGCGCCACCCCCGGCAAGACCTGCATGCACCCCATTTCAACCGTGGCCTCGCCCAGCGGCAGCCAACAAGTAACCACATTGGACTGCTCGGCTTCGGGCATCATCACGCCGGCGTCCTGGTGCCAGGGCACGGCGTGAAACCCCGCGCCGCCGTTCTCTTCGTACGCCGCCGGCGGCTTGGCGCGAATGTGCTGAATGGGGCTGCAAGTGATCTCCGGCCCCACCAGCGCCTCCACCGTGTCGAGCATATTTTGATTGCGCAAGAACTCAAAGATGGCCCGGCCGCGGTACTGCATGATGTCTATGCCCTTGCCGATCTCCCTGCACTGCTTATACAGCAGACCGAAGCGCCGCTCAAACGGCTCGCCGGCGTGTAGTTCGTCCACCTTGCCCTCGGCCTGTAGCTCGAGCGCCCGCCGCTCGATAAAATCGCTCAACTCGTCTATCACCGGCTGCAAGTCGTCGTCTTTTAGCGCCCCGTGTACAATTAGCACGCCGCGTGCGCCAAACTCGGCCACCTGCGCTTCGCTCAATCTCATATTTTATTATCTTCCATCATCAGGATAAATTGGCCCAGAGCGCGCCAGGGACCCTCGTGCCAAAATTTGCGCGCCGCTCCCGAAGTAGAGGGCAAAACAAAAAACTCAGTTGCGCCCAGCTTTGTTTTTTGCATCCCATAATCGACCGGCACCGCAAAAAAAGCCTGGGCTGCGCGCTTGCCGTTAAACCCCACGACGCGCGGTTCGTATTGCGTTATTTTTTGCCGCAACAACTCGGCGTCAAAATCGCCGCGCCGCAAATCGCCGTCGTTGCCGCTGCGCAGTTTGACTATATCGGTGAGGCCAATGCCGTAGGCCAACACCGCGTTATATTCCCCGGGAGCCAAGCGGTGCGGCGTCAGGCCAATGCGGTGTAAAATATCCCAGAAGCGATTGCCCGGCCCGGCGTAATAGGCACGCGCCGCTGCCGAACGCCGACCGGCCGCCGAACCGCAGAAAATCGCCTTTAATCCAGGGCCGAGGACGTCCGGCAGCGGTTCATCAGTCACCGGACCTCTGCCATTCGTCGCTCCGCCCATTTTCGTCTTCCAGAACCAGTGCGCCGTCGGCGCCAATCGACCAACGAACGGCAGAGCGGTTGTCGGGCCGGAAGTACTCGCCTTCCAGCACCAGCGTTTCGCCTTCTGTGCGCCAGACCCCGGGAAAATTCAGTTGCGCGCCGCCGTCCGTGGCCACGCTCATTCGCAATGTACCGTCCTGGCACAATTCCATTACCACGTCGACGGCGCCAAAATCCTCGTGCGTCCCCGTCGTCGTCCAGGTGCCCACCAGGGGCGAGTGGGGTGCGAGCGGTTCGTCGTCGACAATGCGATCCTCGGCCGCATCTTCGCCACCGCACGCCACCAACAATGCCAACAGGGCCCAAAGCCGCCAACGCCTCAATTGAGCGAACTCCAGATCTGATTGCCCATGGTCTCGGCCCGCGTCAGAAAGGCCAGCAATTCCTCCTGCAAATCGCCGGGCAAATCGCCGGCCTCGGCCCGCTCCATATCTGCCGGCCGCTTTCCTTTGACGCAGGTCCAGTGGTCCCCATCGCGAAACCAGCGTAGCGCCACCCCCCCCTGCCCCTGGCAGACGTAGTAATTCTCTCCGTCGCGATAGATCTCTATCTGCATAAATTAAATATGTGGCCCGCGCTCGCGAATAATCTTGAGCGCCAGTTCGGGATCTATCTGCACGATC
The DNA here is from genome assembly GCA_964012055.1 of uncultured bacterium. Lineage (GTDB taxonomy): Bacteria > Latescibacterota > UBA2968 > UBA8231 > UBA8231 > CAXGRO01. The sequence goes on along the minus strand of CAXGRO010000162.1, from coordinate 2,470 downwards.
ATCTCCGGCTCAATCTTGCAGTTGCCGGGCAAGTCGTATCCGGCCACCGCGCTGCGCGTGTGCCAGCCCGACAGCGAGGCGTCGACGCCGTCTTGCGCCGATTGGGAAATGGGGCCGCCAAAAACGTCGTGAAAAACCTGGCTATAGCCGTCCACCACCCGGGGCGATTTGGTAAAGGCGCCGCCCCCGGCCGAATTGACCATGCCGATGCACTTGACGCAGTACCATACATCGTTGAGCGTGCCAAAAGGGTCCAACCCCCAGTGCAAACTGCGGATGTGATTATCCCCGGCGTCGCGCCCGGCCTGGTAACCGTCTTCCACATCGCCGTCGTCGTTGGTCACCGGCCCCGAGCCCCCGCCCGTGCCCGAAGTGAACACCAATCCCGAGGGTGTAAAAGCGAGGGAGCAAATGCGCCGCCCCTTGGGGTCCGATATGGTCGCCTCCTTTGTCCTCAGGTCTATACCCAGTGCTTTAACTCGATCGTAGACGTCAAAGTCGCGCTGCCAACTGCTGTGAATCTCTGCCATTTCTTCCTCCATTTTCAGATGTAAATGCTTTGCGTAGCCATACAAGATAAAAGTCCCCCAGTGATAATTCAAGTGGCGCCGTCTTGTCGCTCCAGGCCCTTTGCCATAGTTTTCAAAACGCCCCCATCACCCACCCCCTTACGCGAGACCGCCATGCCGCAACTTCAATCATCTTTAGACGCACTCCAGCCGCACTTAGAAAACCTGCGGCGCGACCTGGATCAAAACAACATCCGCCAGCGCCTTGCCCAACGCGACCACACCGTGTGGAAAGAAGACCCCACCGAAATCGCCAACCGCCTGAGTTGGCTCGACAGCCCCCACAATATGGTCGATCAACTGAGCCAGATCGACGCCGTGGTCGAGACCGTGCGCCAGGCCGGATATACTCACGCGTTGCTGCTGGGCATGGGCGGCTCCAGTTTGGCCCCCGAGGTCTTCCGCCGCACCTTTGGCGTCGCCCCGGGCTACCTCGACCTGGGCGTGCTCGACAGCACCCATCCAGATGCCGTACTGGCCTGCGCCCGCCGCTTTCCCCCCGCTACCACGCTCTACATCCCGGCGACCAAATCCGGCGGCACCGTAGAAACGCTTTCCTTTTTAAAATACTTTTACAAGCAGGCGGTAGATGCGGTGGGCAAAAAACAGGCCGGCGACCACTTTGTAGCCATCACCGACCCCGGCAGCGGCCTGGCCGAATTGGCCGCCGAACTCAACTTCCGCTACACCTTCCTCAACGACCCCGACATCGGCGGCCGCTATTCCGCCCTCTCCCTCTTTGGCCTGGTGCCGGCCGCCCTCATAGGCGTCGACATCGCCCACCTGCTGCAAGAAACCCGCAAAGCGGCAAAAGACGACGCCGACCTCGGCCTGACACTGGGCGCGGCCCTGGGCAGCGCCGCCCTCCAGGGCCGCGACAAACTCACCCTGATCAACTCCCCCGCCCTACACTCCAGCGGCGCCTGGGTGGAACAATTGATCGCCGAAAGCACCGGCAAAGAAGGTGGCGGCATCCTCCCCGTTGACAACGAACCCCCAGCCCCCCCGGCAACCTACGGCAACGACCGCTTCTTCGTCTACGCCCGCCTGGCCGACGACGACGCCCACGGCCGCGCTGTGCAAGACCTGATCGACGCCAACCTCCCCGTCCTCCAACTCAATCTCGACGACCTGTACCAATTGGGCGCCCTCTTCTACACCTGGGAAATAGCCACCACTATAGCCGGCCACTGCCTGGGCATCAACCCCTTTGACCAACCCAACGTGGAAGCCGCCAAAGTCCTGGCCCGCCAAATGGTGGAAACCTACCAACAAGAAGGCCAATTGCCGCAACTCCCCCCCACCTTAGAAGAGAACGGCCTGGCGGTATTCAGCCCCACCCCCGCCACTTCCCTGAGCCAGGCCCTAGACGATTTCCTCGACGCCGCCTCCCAGTTCTCCTCTCCTGGTTACGTCGCCCTACAAGCTTATACCCCCGCCGACCCAACAACCGACGCCGCCCTACAAAAAATCCGCCAAACCCTAAAAATCCGCACCCAACTGGCCACCACCACAGGCTATGGCCCCCGCTTCCTCCACTCCACCGGCCAATTGCACAAAGGCGACGCCGGCAACGGCCTCTTCCTCCAATTCACCGACACCCCCACCGCCGACGCCCCCATCCCCGACGCCGCCAACACCCCCACCTCCTCCATAAGCTTCGGCACCCTCATCACCGCCCAAGCCCTCGGCGACCGCCAAGCCCTATTAGACGCCAACCGCACCATGCTGCGCATCCACCTAGGTTCCTCTCCCCAGGTCGCCCTAAATCAAGTCCTCCAAGCCCTATCCCCACCTTGACGATCCCATAAATCCCCCTACCTTAAAGCCACTACCCATACGATCACCGAGCGGATTGGGGGTGGTCCCAGAGCGGATTTCAAAGGGCCTGTCCGCTGTCC
>CAXGRO010000161.1:0-10217 GCA_964012055.1 uncultured bacterium | reverse complement strand
TGGATGCCATTTGGTGTCGCCGACATAGCGGTTGGCGTCGGTGCCCACGGCAAAGGTGTCGTCGCCGTAGATCTGCGCGGCAATCGACCAGAAGCGCTCGTCTTCGAGCAGGTTGGCATAGAAGGGCGTGTCGGGGCCCATTTGTTTTACCCAGTGGCGCTCGCTGCCGTCAAAGGGCAGATGCGCATACGCCAGATCGAGTCCCCTTTCGAATTCCTCGCTGATCGTGGCCATCTCGTCGGGGGTGAAAAATTGGCGCAGAATAATGAAACCAAAAGTCTGGAAATGCAGGTATTGTTCGTTGTTTAGCATGGTTTTCTCCCTGGTTTTCGTGATGCCGGGAAAATATTCAATAGTTGACGCGGCCGCAATAGATTAGCTTCTTGTAATGCAAATACAACCTCCGACACACACTCTAAGAGGTCGATCCATGAAAACCGAACTCGGGCCCGAACAAATTGAACACTATCAGGAAGAAGGTTGGCTCATCGTCGAAGACTTTCTCACCCCCAACGAACTGCAGGCCATGAACGACGCCGTCGACGCCGGCGTTGAGCAAATGGGCCGCAGCAAAATCACCGGCGAAGCCAATGAAGGCCTGGTCGACGAACCCGGCTCGTACTACGAGCGAGTCTTCCTGCAACGTCTCAACCTCTGGCGCATTAACGACACCATCAAAGGTTTCTTCTTAAATCCCGAACTCGGCCAAATGCTCTGCGCCCTGGCCGGCATCGACGGCATCCGCGTTTGGCACGACCAGACCTTGCAAAAGCCGGCCTGGGGCAACCCCACTTCCTGGCACATGGACGTGCCCAACTGGTCCTTCCACTCGCCCAATGCCATTTCGATTTGGGTGGCGCTCAACGACGCCACCGTCCAGAGCGGCTGCATGTATTACCTGCCCGGATCGCACAAGAAGGCCAGTTTCGATCGCAAGGGGGGGTTTGGTCCCCACATCGCTGCCCTCTTTGACGAATACCCCGAATTCCGCGATATCGAACCGGTCCCCGCCGCCATGCGGGCCGGGTCGGCGGGGTTTCACAACGGGCTTATGGCCCACGCCGCCGGGCCCAATATGACGCCTTACTCGCGGCGCGCTATGACCTGCGCTTATATGCCCGACGGGGCTACTTTTAACGGCATTCAGAACATTCTTTCTAATGAGCGCTTTGAAAATTTGAATGTTGGGAATGTGATGGACGACGAGGTGCAGACGCCGTTGGTGTGGTCGAAGAAATAACTTTGGTTTGCTAGTGGTTCGCGGGGGCGGTTAACTGCGCTGGATCTGATTAGGAAGCGAGGTTGTGACTGAGAACAAAAAGAACTTGCGCCGCACGGCGCTGCTCTCCTTTCCCAAACATTCATTCAGAGATTCTATTCTCGACGAAATTGCGGCGGGGGGGTTTACCGACGTGGGGGTCGGCATTTCGGCGGAGCCCGTCGTCAAAGACCAGGGGTTTCCCCTGGAGCAGGGGCGGGAATTGGCCGCCATGTGCCAGCACCGTGGTTTGGGGCTGGTCGCCTTTACTGGTTATCAGATCTACTTTCCCGAGCGCATTGCCCTCGACGAACCCAAACGCCTGCTCGTCAAAAGCGACGGACAACAACTCTACACACCCTACCAGGAAGTCGCAGACCGGCTGACCTTTACAGAAATCGGCGACGCAACCCGGCGTCTCATCGTCCAGGCCGGCGCCTTTGGCGAGCACAACTTCACCCAGGCGAGCGGCGGCGACACCGCGATATCGGTAAACGGCAAATACGTCGCCGTAGAACTGCCGCCCGCCACCGCCATTCGCATCAGCGCCGGCATGCAGCGCTTTGCCAACCAGCCCAGCTACGCGTTCCCCTGGCACGGCCGGCGACGACATCCCCATCTCATTCCGCTGAGCAGCGCCAACCACCCGCTGGCCGTGGACGGTAAAACTTCGGCGTCTTTGGCTTCAACATTGGCTTCTAAGCCAAATGGGCAAGAAATAAAAAAGGCCCGGCGGACTTGATCCACCGGGCCTTTTTAAATTTTCGCGCGCCCTGCTCAACCGCGCCCCACCCTCCCCACCATCCACAGCACCAGCGCGCCGCGCCCGCTCCACGCCAGCGTGCGCAGCCAATTGCTCGCCACCAATGTATCGTGGGCCGCCGCATCAAAGCCGCGCGCCAAAATCTCGTGCTGCGGCACCTGCAACGCCCACGTCGAGCCCCACACCAGCGCCAGCAAAACCAACCCCATCCACAGAACCCCAGACGGCACCCCAACGGGCGACCAGCGCACTAGGAGCAAACCCGTCACTATTTCCGCCATCATAGGCACGGCCACCACCCAGGTTGTCAGACGCGCGTGCTGAAACTCGTAAGCGGCAAAAACATCGCCGCCCACCATCGCAAAAAGCGGGTAGTGCACCACTTGTACAAACCATATCAGCCCCACCATAAACAGGGTGGCGCCCAGATGAACCAGCAACAGCAGGCGCCCCTCTGTCACAGCCGCGACTTGACCCAATTGATCAGGCGCCCTATCACCGGCAAGTGCTGGTAAAAACCGGTGGCCGAATCCCAGTAGTCCTGATGCAACACCACCTTGCCCTGGCGGTCAAAACGGATGTGCGACATGCCAATGGACGAAGTCGTCTGGCCCGCTTTTATATTTTTAAAACGTATGTGCATGATCCAGCGAAAATAATAATTGCCCTGCGACTGGGCCACATCGGTCACCTCCACCCAAACCGAATCGGTGGCGGCCAGGCTCTCGACAAAATACGCCTCAATCGCCGCCGCCCCCCGCACCTCTTTTAAGGTGTCATTTAGATAGGCGTCGGCGGCGTAGACCTGCGCCGTCTTTTCGCGCGCCCTGTCCGGCGACAGGACCGAGATAAAATCGCTGAAGCGGGCAATGGCTGCCGCTTCTTCGACACTGCCCGGCGCCACCGTGCCCTGGACCGCGGCCTCCTGCAAAATTTCCTCGTAGGCCATAGTTCCGTTGTCCATTTTATCGGCGTCACCGCACTGCCATAAACCCAACGCCAGCCCCGCCACCACTACTACTTTCACCCATTTCTTAGAGCGCATTGCCTACGGCCGTAAGTGACTTTGGCTCGGCGCCCCCGGCCGCCGCCGCCTTCTTGCCCATCAGGTAGTGCGCCACCCACCACTCCTGGCCCTTCCTGTAGCCGAACAACTCGGCGCAGGCCATAAAGAACATGCGCCAGCGCTGCAACTGAAGGCGCGCCTCGCTCTTGCCCAAGTCATCGGCAAAGATCGCCTCCACCTCTCTGCTGGCCGCGTCTAAGCGCCGCAGCCAATCCTCGGCAGTGCGGGCGTAATTGCTGCCGTCGACGCGCCAGTGCTGCTCCAGCGTCAGGTGGTCTTGAAAGTAGAGTAGCAAATCGTCGGAGGGCATCAAGCCGCCGGTAAAGAAATGCCGGCCCATCCAGTCGTTGTCGCCGTCGGTCTCAAACACATAGACGTAGTCGCGGTGGCAGAAGACGTGAATAAAAACCTTGCCCTGCGGCCGCAACCAACCGGCAACGCGCTCCAGCATGGCGGCGTAATTGCGCAAGTGCTCGAACATCTCCACCGACACCACCCGGTCGTACTCAGCGGCGGCGACAAACTCGTTGACATCGGCGGTGACTACTTCCACGTTGTCCAAATGCCGCACCCAACAGCGCTGCTCGATAAAGTGGCGCTGTGCCGCCGAATTGGACACGGCAGTGATGCGGCTGTTGGGGTAGTGCTCGGCCATCCACAAAGTCAGCGAGCCCCAGCCGCAGCCCAATTCGAGAATGTCCATGCCGTTTTCCAGCTCGGCCCGCTCGCAGGTGAGCGCCAGCATGTGCTCTTCGGCCTCGCCCAGGTCGGCGACGCCGCCGTCGTAATAGCAGCTGCTGTACTTGAGCCGCGGCCCCAGCACCTCGACAAAAAATTCGGGCGGCACCTCGTAGTGTTGCTCGTTGGCCTCGGTGGTGTGCAGGGCCACGGGACTGCGGCACATCTCTTGCACCATGTGCAACTTGTCCTCCTGCTGCAGGCGGCAGTGGCCGCGGTTTTGCCGCGCCAGCCGACCGCGCAGCAGGCGGCGAATGCCCAGGCGGATTAGAAAATCGGGAATAAGGCCGCGCTCGGCCCAGTCAATTGCGCTCTTCACGTCTCTTCCTTTCGCGGGAACCAGGGGATGAAGGCACTCGTGGTGCGCTGGTAACGGCGGTAGTCGTCGCCACGGCTGGCCAGCGCCCGCTTTTCGGTATAGGGAATGCCAGTCACGTAAAACAATAGATATAGTAGAAAAAGCGGCGCGCTCAACGTCACCCAGCCATGTGGCGCCGGCGCCGCAAAAAGCACATAGGCCCACCAGTGCAGCCATTCAAAAAAATAGTTGGGGTGGCGCGAATAGGCCCACAACCCGGCGCGGCAGGTTCGCCCACTGTTGTCCGGGTCGGTTCTAAAGCGCTCCAACTGGCGGTCGGCCAGCACCTCGCCCACCAACGCCAGTAGCCACAGGGCGGCGCCGGCCCAGTCCCAGCCGTCCAGCCCCACGTCGGTCCGCTGCGCCACCACAAAGAAGGGCAGCGAGAACGCCACGATAAAAAAGGCCTGAGCCTGGAAAAACCAGAAGAAGTTAAACTGCGCCCGCGCCCCCCAGTTTTGCCGCAACATCTGATAGCGGCCGTCCTCCTCGCCCCGCAAAACGCGGTCGCGCAACAGATACAGCGCCAGCCGCAGAGCCCAGGCGCCGCCCAGCGCCGCCACCAGCAGTCGCCGTGGCCCATATCCCTGGCCCTCCCAGGCATAGACCAGCGCCAGGGCACCCACCCCCAGAACCCAGCCGACGTCGGCGATGCCGGCGTCGCCGCTGCGGCGCTGTACCAGCCACAGCGCCATCATAACTAAACTGGCGCCCAGGCCGCCCCAGGCCAAGAGGGTCCAGTCGGGGCTCATGACAACTGCGGCAGAATGAGGTCACGGCGATTGCCCGGCTTGCCCAGCAAGATCTGCGCGTCGGAGTTATAGCGCTCGGCAAAGCTGGCCTCGCAATAGCACAGGTAAAACTCCCACATGCGGATAAACTCCTCGCTATAGCCCATCTGCCGCACCGCGTCCAATTGATCCATAAAACGCTGGCGCCAACTCCGCAAAGTACGGGCGTAGTGCTCGCCGATGTCTTCCAGGTGCACAATCTTCATATCCGTCGCCCGCTTTACCGCGGTGGCAATGGCGCCCACGCAGGGCATGAAACTGCCCGGGAAGATGTATTTCTTGATAAAATCCACCCGTCGCAGCGCCCCCTCATAAACCCGGTCGCTGATGCAAATGGCCTGCAGCAGCATCAGGCCATCGGGCTTGAGCAAGTCGCCGCAGCGTCTGAAATAAGTGTCGAGGTAGTGATGCCCCACCGCCTCAATCATCTCGATAGACACTAATTTATCGTACTGGCCGCGCAGGTCGCGATAGTCTTCTAACAGCACCTCAACGCGGCCCTCTAATCCGGCCTCGGCCACCCGCTGGCGCGCCAATTCCGCCTGGCGTTGGGAGATGGTCGTCGTCGTCACCCGACAGCCGTAGTCGCGTGCTGCGCGGATGGCAAATCCGCCCCAGCCCGTGCCGATCTCCAGCAGATGGTCCTGCGGGTTCAGGTCCAATTTGCGACAAATCCGGTCGACCTTATAGTCTGACGCTTCTTCCAGAGTACTTTCTTGGCGCGGAAAAATGGCGCACGAATACATCATGTTTTTATCGAGGAAGAGGCGAAAGAAATCATTGCCCAGATCGTAATGCGCCGCAATATTGCGCCGCGCCCCCCTCAGCGTATTGCGCTTGAGGGCGTGCACCACGCCGTCCAACAGTTCCCCCCAACGGCCCTTTCTGCCGGCCACCTGCTGTTGCATCTGGCTGCGCAGCACAATGCGGCACAGCGCCGTCAGGTCGCTGCACGCCCACAAGTCTTCCATGTATGCTTCGCCGGCGCCCACGCCGCCGTCGGCCAGCACGCGGCGGTAGAAACGCGGATCCTTGACGTCGACATCGACGCCCAACGCCCCTTCCCCAGGGTTGCCGAATTGGCTCAGCTCACCGGCTTCGTGCAGGCGCACCAGGTCGCCGCTTATGCGCTCGAGCTGCGCCTGCACCAGCCGCCGCGCCGTGCGCTCGCGCCACTTGCCCCTGGTTGCCGGGGCCGGGGCGCACGCCCCGGTCAATGCGGTTTCACTCATCAGCTATTTACCTCCACTTGTGGCGCCAGCCATTTGGGGTGGGAATAAAAGGGACAGCGCTTGAGCCACAGGCGCAGCGCCTGCCAGTGGATGGCAGCGGTGACCCGGGCGGTGATCAGCGGGTATTGCGCCAGCACCCGCGCCAGCGCTGCGGCGCCAATCTCGGTGCGCCGCAGCGCCAGGGTGGCGTCAAAAATGCGTTCGCCTTTCTCGTAGTTTTCCATGTGCACCACCAGGCGCTGCCCCGGGCAGATAAAGCGCCAATCGTAGTCCTGCTCCATGCCCATAAACGGCGATACGTGAAAAACCTTGCGCAGGCCGTAGTGCTTTTTGCGCCCGGCGGCCCGGCCCTCAACCTGGTTGTGCGCTTCGTCCAACACGTAGGTGTGTTGCTCGCCCCAGGGCGTGTTGTTGATCTCGGCGACGATTGCCTCGACCCGCTCGTCGTTGCGGTCAAAGCAGTAGTAGAAACTCACCGGGTTAAAGCGGTAGCCAAAATAACTCAGATGCGTCAACAGGCGGACGGGGCCCGATGGCCGGCGACCGGTCTCCTCTTCCACCCGCTGGCGCACGCACTCATCCAGCGGCTGCGCGGCGTCACCCAGGTGGTCGCGGCGCCTAAAATAGGCCAGATTGCGCCGCTGGGAAGACCACAGCCAGCGGCCGGCGAAGAGCTGCGGCAACTCGGCCAAATCGAGGTACATCATAAAGAGTTTGTATGTGAAGGCGTGACCGACCGGAGTCAAACGGCGGTGACGGACTCTGCCTTCGTAGATGCAACTGTGCATGGCTCCAATTTCTTGCCAAAGTGGGCGGCCACTTCCAGCCCGCTCCGCACCCCGTCTTCGTGAAAACCGTAGCCCCAGTAAGCGCCGCAAAAATAAGTGCGATTGACGCCGTTGATTTCGCCGCGGCGGCGCTGCGCCGCCACCCCCGCCGGCGTGAAGCGGGGGTGGTGGTAGGTCATGCTTTTAATGACACGCTCGGGCGCCACATCCTGCGGCCGGTTGAGCGTCACGCAATAGGTTTGTTGCGCCGCCAGGCTCTGCAGCATGTTCATATTGTAGGTCACTGCCACGGCACCGTCGGCGGCGGGGGGAATATAATAATTCCACCCGGCCCAGGCACGCCGCCGCCGCGGCAATACGCCAGCGTCGGTGTGCAACAACGTCTCGTTTTTCTGATAAGGTATGGCGCCCAGAATCTGGCGCTCGGTCAATGACGCATCGCCCAGCAGCCGCAGCGCCTGGTCGCTGTGCAGGGCCAGCACCACCGCGTCAAAGCGCTCGACCCCGGCCGCACTGTTCAGCGTCACCCCGCCGGCGTCGCGCAGCACCTGGCGCACCGGACAGTTGCGCCGGATGCGCTGGTCAAAGGGCCGCGTCAACGCCTTCACATACTGGTGCGAGCCGTCCTTGACGACGCGCCAGGCAATGCGGTCGCGCACCTGTAAAAAGCGGTGGTTGGCAAAGAACCGCACAAAAAACCGCGCCGGAAAATCGAACATGTCCTGCGGCGCCGTCGACCAGATGGCGCCGCCCATCGGAAAGATGTGGTAGTCGATAAATTCCTGCGAATAATTATTGCGCTGCAGGTACTCGCCCAGCGTCGTACTGTCGTCCTCGCCCTGCAACAACTCGGGCGCCTCGCGGAAAAAACGCAAGATATCGCGCACCATGCGCAAAAACCCAGGGCGCAGTAGATTGCGCCGCTGCACAAAAACCTGGCGCACCGACGAACCATTGTACTCGAGGCCGCTGCGCCCACATTTGACACTAAACCCCATGGGCGCCGGCTGCCACTCGACCTCGAGGTTTTGCAGCAATTGCACAAAATTGGGGTAATTGTGCTCGTTGAACACGATGAAGCCGGTGTCCACCGGCAGTACCCGCCCCCCCTCCTCCACTTCGACGGTGTGGGTGTGGCCGCCGACATAGTCGTTCGCCTCAAACACTGTGATGTCGTGATCTTCGTTTAATAGGTGCGCCGCCACCAGGCCGGATATGCCGCTGCCGACAATGGCGATTCTCTGAGACGATCCGACGATTTCACTCATCTGTTGCCTCATGGGATTCACTGCTCTAATACCGGTTCCAGATTCATTTCTTCGTAGCGGGCGCGCAGCTTCTGTAAAGCCCGGTTGCGCAATTGCCGCACCCGTTCGCGCGTCAATCCCATCTCGTCACCGATGGTCTGCAAGGTCTTGGGCTCGTCGTAGTCCAGCCCAAAGTACATCTGCACGATGTGGTCTTCGCGCTCGTCAAGTACCTCCAGACAGCGCCGCAACATCTCGCGAGTGCGCTGTTCTTCAAAATTCTCTTCCACGGCTTCGTCGGCGCTGTAGAGGGCCAGCAGACTGGTGTTTTCGTCGTCACTCAGCGGCGCGTCGAGCGAAACATCGGGGGTGTTCATCTGCATGGCGTGGAGGACGCGCTCTTCGTTCATCTCGGCGCTGGTGGAAATTTCTTTGAGGCTGGGGGCGCGCCCCAATTGCTGGCTCAAACGCGCCGCGTGTTTGTCTACTTTGATCATGTCGTTGAACTGATTCATGGGCGTGCGCGCCGCCGAGCGGTGGGCGACAACGCATTTGATAATGGCCTGGCGGATCCACCACACGGCGTAGGTGATGAATTTATTGCCCAGTCCCTCGTCAAAGCGCTGCACCGCTTGGATCAGGCCCATATTGCCTTCCGATACCAGGTCGATTAACTGCGGCCCCCCAGCGCACCAGTACTGGCGGGCGATGCGCACCACAAAGCGCAGATTGGCTTCGATGATTTTCTCCATGGCCTGGTTGTCACCGGCTTTGGCGAGGATAAAAAGATCCCGTTCTTCAACACGGCCCAGCGGTGCGTTATCGCGGATCTCGCTCCAGTAGATATCGATCAATTCGACGGTGCTATTGGCTGTTGTGGCGCTCATGTCCGCCTCCTGGCGAAATTGAGTAATTGCTGTTTTCTCATTGAACACGCTATTGATTATAAAAAAACGTCTACTATCCGTCAACTATTTGTCTAATATTTTATATTCTTTAGTGCTTTTCGCTGAAAATACAATCGATCCTATTAAACACCTAGGACAGACTGGTGACTTTTTTCGTCATTTAATTGACAATTATTTAACAAGCGGTATATTAGGAAAATGATTGAACAAACAGGATACCCCATCAAAGTTGTGGCCAATCGCACCGGGTTGAGTCCGCACGTCATTCGCATCTGGGAACGGCGCTACCAGGCCGTCACCCCCGAGCGCACCCCCACCAATCGCCGGCTCTACAGCGACGACGACATCGAGCGCCTCAAATTGCTGCACCAGGCCATTGAACACGGCCACAGCATCGGCCATATCGCCGATTTGCCCTTCGACGAGCTCAACGCCTTGGTGCAGACCGACCTCAGCAGCACCTGGACGCCACCGTCCATGGCCCCGCCCCTCCCTCCAAAAAACGTCGATGAAACCGACCCAACCACCTACATCGCCCAGTGCATGGAAGCAGTAAAAAATCTCGACGCCGCCACCTTGGAGAATTTGCTGGCCCGCGCTTCCGTCGAATTTAGCCAGGTGAAATTGATCGAGCAGATCATCGAACCGCTGATGCATCAAATAGGCGATATGTGGCAGGACGGCAGCCTGCGCGTCGCCGACGAACACCTCGCCTCGGCGGTGGTGCGCAGTTTTGTCGGCAGCCTGAAAAGCGCCTACCGGGTGGCCGATTCCGCCCCCTGTATCATCTTCACCACGCCGGCCGGCCAGATGCACGAAATAGGCGCCTTACTGGCCGCCACTACGGCGGCGGCGGCGGGGTGGGCGCCTCGCAGGCTGAGCCCGGAGAGCAGGCCGCCGGAGCCGCCGGAGGGGGCGCCCGCTTGCGTCGCTGGGGGCTGCGGCGAGGGAGCCTGAAGAAGGGCCTTGGCTCTGCTGGTGGAGCCGGTGGGGGAGGGGGCAGGTTGTGGCGACGATTGCTGCTGCTGCTGTTCGGCCTCCTCGCGCGCGAAGCCGATGCGCTTGCCC
>CAXGRO010000160.1:0-10267 GCA_964012055.1 uncultured bacterium | reverse complement strand
CAGCTTGCTCGGCCTCGAAGAGGTGACCTTGCCCCGCCTCAAGCACTTGCTCAAGAGTGCTGCGCGGCAAAAGCGCCCCGAACTCAGCCAGCACATACGCCAATGGCAGCGGCTTAGCAAAGTGGCCAAAACCGTCCGCGACCAAATTGATGGCCTTAAACAGAATCTAGCCCAACCCGCCCTTCAGGCCATCCTTTCGGTGGACAAAATCATTTACCCAGGCGTCAAACTACGCTTGGGCGAGCGCACGGCTCACGTTCACCTGGAACTCAAAGATACGACGTTGACGCCCGAAACCTGGCCCGAAAAATTGGCGCTGGAACCGGCCGCTTAACGCTTCTCGCCCCAGCGGTGTCCCCCCCCTTTCCACTCGAACCGTCCCCAACAGCCGCCGGCGCCAAACAATACCACGGCAAAGGGATGGGTTAAGGTCCACAGCGGAAAAAAGCGCATTAGATCCAAACGCTTAAAATACACCCCGCTGCGCAATAAAATTGTTCCCTCCGCTATTATTTTTCCTCCCCAACACCCCACCGCCCACTCCCATCCCATCCCTCCTGCCCAAACTAAGAGCGGCGACGCGAGCAAGAAGACTTCCATAATAAAAGCACATAACATATAAGCAAATAGCAGCGGATCGAAATAGATCTGCAGCGGCGCATTTGACGCCCAGCGCACCCTTTGGTTTATGAGCTGCCTCCATGAAGGGGTAAATGGATGTACGGTGGCCGTGAGATCCACCGGTGCCGTTGCAATCTGCCATTTGGTCAGACGGCGCACCAACTGCAATAGCAATACGTCGTCCCCGGAGGCCCGGTGTTTAACTCGCTCGTATCCGCCCACTTGCTCAAATACCTCTTTGCGGTAGGCGAAGTTTTGCCCCGATGCACTAATGGGGTGGCCATGCCCCACGCCGCCAAACGCACACCCCATCAAGGCGAGAAAATCGAGCGCCTCCCACGCCCCCCTGATATTGCTGGCTTCTCCAGGATTGCCGATTTGTGAAAACCCCAGGACCATTCCCACATCTGCCTCAAAACTAGCGACTATACCCTCCACCCAGGTGGGTTTTACCCGACAATCCCCGTCAGTTGTTAAGACAATGCTTCCCCTGGCCGCACTTATTCCCTGTGTCAGAGCGGCTTTCTTGTTTCCCGATGGACCGCCAGAATATTTGTTCTGCAGGAATCGCAAGTCGACCTTGCCGCCCAATTTGGACCGCACTCGTTCGGGGGTACCGTCTGTGGAACCGTCATCTACAACTATAATCTCATAGGCTTCCACCGGGTATGTCTGCTCCCCCAGGTCCCCCAGCAGCTGTCCTATATTATCTGCTTCATTGCGCACAGCTACCACTATAGAAACCTGGGGCTGCTCAGGTGTTTTTACCCGATTGCGACGCCGTATGCCAATGGCAAACCACAGGGCGCCCAGCGCATAGACGGCTGTACTCAACCCCAGCAAAATCTCTAAATAGGGCTGCACGAACTGCCAGAAATGTATCATGGGATTGATGTAAGATCAGCCGCGGAACTCTTTTACCAGCGAAAACATGCCCTTGTATCCCTCAGAGCAATTATTACACATGGCCACGTCTTTGCGGTCTGTCAGTATCCGCTTTCTAAAATCCATATAGGCTCGGCCATGCCATATTTGACGAAACGATTGGCCGTTAAAGACATCGCCCATGGGGTAATCTATATCCTTGTCAAAACAACAGGGAGCCACCGCCCCATTCCAATTGACCATAGTGCTATACCATAACACTTTACAACCGCGCACCGGCTGTCCTTTAACGGCTAATCCGCCTTCCACCTCTTCGTAGCGCCTGAAATCGTCTTCTTGCGGCAAAAATTGATCGGCTTCGGCTTCGGTGTAAACCTGTGCAGTTTTGATCAGAAACTTATCGACGTTCAAAGAGCGAGCGATGCGCTCAGCTTCGGCCAAATCGGCCTCATTGTGTTTCATGACGATAAACTGCAAATTGATCAAGGGATGTGAGGCCCGCATCTCTTCTTTGGCCTGCACCAACAATCGCGTTCCCTCAAAAACGCGGTCGATACTGCCGCCAATTCGGTATTGTTCATAGGTTTTTTGGTCGACCCCGTCTAGAGAAATGATGATTTCATCCAGGCCCGACTCGACCACGGCCCTAGCCTGCGACATATCTCGCACAAAATGACCGTTGGTGCTGGTCATGGTGGTTATTTTTTTGGCGTGGGCGTAGCGCACCATTTCGGTAAAGCAGCGGTTGATAAAGGGCTCGCCCTGGTTCCACAGCATTAATAACATGAGGTGGTCGCCCGCCTGGTCGATGAGATGTTTAAAATCGTCCAAGTTCATATTGCCGCGCGCCCGCGTCATCTGGCCGTTGCCCGAGGGACAGAGGGGACATTTTAGATTGCAGAAATTGGTGGGTTCCACCATCATCATAAACGGCTGTCCCCACACCACCGGCCGGCCACTCACCCAGGAAAGCCCCATAGAACTCATGACTTTGGAAAAATTCCACAACCGCTTCCAGGTGAACACATAGCCATAGCGCTCTAGGTAGCGGGGTATCATCTTTAATTTGGGCGAAAGCAAAAAGGCCATAACGTCGACTATTTCCAGCGGAAAAGTTCCAGTCTACCCGCAATAGAGAAAATGAGAATATAGGGAATATAACCAACTTCCAAAAACGGCAAAGCTGCCAATAGCTTGCTTTCTGCTGCCGAAGGGGCAAACCGCCGCAACAAGGCAAAATCCACCAACCAGCGCAGTCCCCAGATCGCCAGGACCAGGTAATTCCATTGCCCGGCCAATAGCATTTGTATTAGACCAACCAACAAAAACAAGTGAAAAAGATAAATGCCCGCGCCCAAAATCCAAGCGGGCCCATTGTAGTGTCCCGCCTTAGCGGCGTGTCGAAGCTTTTGCTGGACAATGGCGCTCCACGACTTCGGCGACGGGGCGCAAACGACATGGCTTTCTATGTTTGCATTGTACGCCATCTTCCACTGCGTGCGCGCCGCTACCAATCGCATAAAATACACATCATCGCCAGCCAGCAGATGACCGATGTCGGCAAAACCACCCACCTCATTGTACACTTGCCGCCTGTAAGCCAAATTGCGCCCGCTACAGGAGAGGGGATATCCCATCCCCATACTGCCCGCCCCCAAGGCGGCAACTGCCAAATTGTCCAGTGCCAGTAATTTCTGTCGCCACAACGGTCGCCTTTCGGCATAGGCGTACCCAGCAACCAACCCCACCTCCGCCGCAAAACACCGCACCATGGAGGAAATCCAAAACCGCGGCGGCTGACAATCGGCATCAGTCAAGAGCAGAACATCCCCCCCGCTTACCGCTATCCCCTGGGATAAGGCGCTTTTTTTGGGACATTTATAGGACATTTCATCGCTGGCGCGCAGCCATTTTAAGCGCCCCCATTGACGCGCCCATTCGGCCACGCGTTCACCTGTGCCGTCGCTGGAGCGGTCATCGATCACCACTACCTCCCAGTCGCCGGCGTATTCTTGCTGGCTGAGAGCTTGCAGACAAGCATCGATATTCGCCCGTTCATTGCGTGCTGCCACTATAACGCTGACCTTGGGCTGTCCTCCTTCTCTGCAGACCGGAATCCGGCCCAATCCAACAAAAAAGAATAAAATCGTGCCGAGATAAAGGCCCCCCGTACCCAAAAGCAAAATTTCAATAAGATCCATGAACCCGTTTAGAAATGGCGGTAGCGCAGGTCAAAATAAAAATGTTGTTGACGACCGTCCCCATACCCCGTCCGCTGTGTAAGGGTTACATTTTCATCCCAACGCGGCGGCTTAGGCACATTGTCGCCCCATTCACTATCATACCCCAACGCAGCGGTCAACTGCGGCAACAGTCGCCAAGTGACCCTGCCGCCCAAGGTGATAGATCGCCCCACATTGCCGTCGAGAAAGCCCTTTACCTGGCGCTCATCTCCAGGCCTCCAACCGCGGTGCAAATCGCCCCCCACGTTGAGGATGCTGCCGTCAGCCAATATTTCATTTTCCCCGTGTCGGGTGCGCTCCAGATGCAATTGAACCGAAAAGTCGCGGCTAAACCGCTGTGTCCAACTGATATTCCAGCGATCGCTATTAGGCCCCAAGGCATGCCCCAGCGGCACATCAAAATGACGGAATGTATTGATGGGAATTTTATGGGTGTATATCCACGGCTCTATGCGCACGTACTCAGCGCGAAAATCCACATCCTCCACCCCCAGCGGATCCACCCAGAGCAAACCAGATTGAAAGGAGAATTTATTGGCAAAATCGTTGGAAAAAACGCGCAGCTTCTTCAAATCGTCTACCACATAGGCCAGGTACCAGCGCCAGCCATTGCCCGGATGCACGTCGATATCCAACCCCATCATCAAATTGTCTTTATCACCCAAATAACTCTGGGCGGCCCAGTAAAACATAAATGGATTTAAGTAGGTTAGTTCGGGCCCCCGATCTCCGTAGACGACCACTTCTTGAAATCCCAAATCAATCCAGGGTGCCAGCGCCACTTCAAAGCGGTGGGCCGCCAGATATTTCTCGCGCTCTAACAGCCGTGGCACGCCGTTGACATTATACGACGCCACAGCATCCCCCACGCCAGCACACCCCGGCGAATCGCCCCTGTCTGGGCAGGGACGCAGGGCGCCGGCAATGCTCACCAACTTAAAAGGCCCATAATCGCTGCGCAGCCGCAACATATCAAAAGACGAAGTGTTGTCGCTCAAGCCCAAATTGTCGTTTGGAGCCGGCCCCCAGGCCACTTCGTCTTTGCCAAATTGAATATCGAGAAAGGGTAGAGAGAACACCACATAGGCCATCCCTTCGTGAAAATCGGCCAAATTGCCCTTTAATTGGGGAATCTCTAAGCGGGGTTCATAAATATCGTCGCGCTCTATATAGGCGCGACTTCCCTGTTCGCGGCTTTGTTCAAAACCTATATAAAAGGCAATAGCCTCTTCTATATGGCCGCGCACGGTTGCTCCAAAGCGGTTGCGCCAGATGCGCTCATTGTCGACCCGCCCCCGGCCGCTAAAAAAGTCAGATTGTTGGCGAAAGAGTACGTCTGCATAGAATTCACCCTTGGGGTGGGCATAGTGATACAGAGGACGGCCCTGTAGCAAATCCCCCCCCAACGTCCCGGCCGCTTCCCCCTCTCCTTTAGTATTTGCCAGGTTTGCTAATTCTACGCCGAACTCCTCTTCCAGCAGCTTTAGTTCCGCTCTTTCAATACGGCTCAGCGCCCCCCCCTCCGCCGCACGTTCTCCAATAATTTTCACAGCGCGCGCCATTTCCAGACGGCTGAACGGCTTGATGCCATCGGCCAATCCGCGCAATAAACCCTTGGCTTCAAACCGTTCGATAAAGCGATATGCCCAATGGTCCAGCGCTACATTGGTAGAGGGTTGGGACCACCCACTATCCCAACCTCCAACACAATAAAAGACCGAAGCAACTACAGCCATCCCCTTCCAGTTCATACAGTTAACTAAATCCCTTAAGAAGCTAAATACGACACATTGGAGACTTTTTCTGTTGGATCCATTTTGCCGTGGTCTCGCGCAAGTAACTCGGACTGCCCCGCACCATCCCACCATATCCCTACTAAGTGGGTACTCATTTGTGCCACTAACACAGCAGCTAGGATAGAAACTCCCATAGCGTCGTAACGAGCCCCCATAAAAACGGCGGCCAGGGCTAGGATCAAATCGTCAATATCTAATATGCCCTTTAAACTAATTCTATTTTTTTTAATCAATTGCCAGCCCATTAGGGCACTTAACAGCCCCCCACTTCCCCATTTAGTTAACGGACGCAGCAGCCCTAAAACGATTAATGTCCAAACAAAAATCCCTGTTTGAACACCAAATTCCCAAACCCCCATACCTAGCAAACAACCGCTAACTAAGTACAAGGAGGTTCGCAAGGACTCGTCTCCACGCTCGAGCATTCTCAATATATCCCGCCTTCTCAACGTCGAATTAATTAACCATAGGCCCACTATTGCACCAGCCCAGAGGGCCTCTAAACCAAGGTGGCTTGCCACACCTCCACCCAAGGCAAGAACCGCAGCAATTAACATAAACAGCCTATTTACAGCTACTCCGCGAAGTAATAGATCTGCGACCATACCAATTCCAGCGCCTAATGCAATACTCCACAAAGCCATATCTATCAAGCCATTGATCTCGAGTATTTTTCCTGTCCCCAACATCGACAAGTCGACGGAAAAATGTATCTGACGCATGGCACCCAACCCACATCCCAACAGTACAAGCCCCATCCCGCGCGCCAAAAACGGCTCCGTTCCCCTCTCATATAACGGGCTGGAGAAGCGACTACTACCCGGGCCGCCTATGACACACAAACCGCACACGACAAGCGCCACTGCGCCATTGAGCGATGGCATACCCAATTGGCCCTTAAACAATATATAAGCCAAAAATACTGCCGCGATCGCCAGCACAATCTGCAAACTATGCATGGCCAAAGACATCCATGAGCTACGCCTTTTTATGTGCCGATCATATCCACAGCCGATGACAAATCCCAACCAAACCGCAATAAAAACTAATGCGTGTAATCCCACGGCTTTTAGGTACGGACGCAAAAATGGCAAAAAGGTGCAACCGACCACTATACCCGCCAGGATATGGTGCCATCCCTTCCGCAAAATCAGTTGCACAACCTTAAAACTATCCTTATACCCGCCCACCCAGCGAATTCCCCAATAAAGCGCGATTAACAGGACCACCCCACCCATTTGGATGGCCTCGGCAATATTACCAGTCATTTACAACGATTTCTCAGGGAATGAGTTCACCACTATCAAGGTCGATATTGGGCAAAGATGAAAACGCCTCATCGTATCCTAAATAAAAGTTTGACAAAGCTTTATTGCCCAGTTCTAAAGCGTGCAAACGCTTCTGCTCAGTTGGATGCCACGGACACGCAACCGAAGCTTCGTTTTTCCATTTGGCACTATTTTCCAAAAAACTTCCAATTGTATATAGCGCTAAGGGCCGCAACCGGCGCCCAATGCGCTCGGCTGTTCCATTGCATCCCCAACGCCGAGTGTGCCCCGTCCACAGAAAAATGCGCGGCAATCGGGCAGACCATTTAATCACTGCTTCTATGCCCTTCGCCAACGCTGCTTCATCGCAGTCGTCAGCATAAAAACGACGCCCAACCAAAGCCAATTGACTGTCCCCTGAACTGCGTTGGGGAAAGTGGAGTTGGGAAGCCCATAAATAGCTTACATCACTCTGCCCCAACAAGAAACAGTCGATCCCCCACTCCAAACGCAAATGCCACAAATCGGGGGCGTGCGCAGCGATATGGGAGCGCGTTAAAAGCAGGGCAGCTACCTGCTTATTGACCCAGGGATGGATGATAGAGTCGGTGTAAATATGCAATGCCCAACCGGCGGCAAACGCTTCTTCTATGTCGCCGTCAGCGTACCGATAGAGCTGGCGGGTAAAATCTCCGCTTTTTTCGTGATGTACCCGATTGGAAAACTGCTCCGGGCCACCGGGAAAAAACCCGATATCCGGAGCTAAAACCCCGGCGGCAAAAGCCCCCCAGCAGCTCCCTTCACCCAATAAATCACCTGGCCGTCCGTAGATTTTGGCAAACGCCTGGCGAGCCAGCCACAAATGGAAGAAACTACCCGCCAAAACGGCTATATACGCTCCGCCTTAAAACGGCAAGTCATCCTCTTCCTCGCTCACAGGCTGAGACGCGTAATTGTCCATTGCCGCTGGCCCCGGATCCCCCGCCTGCCCCACACCGCCACCATCACTGCGGCCATCCAGCATTTGCATTTCGTCCACTACGACTTCCGTCGTGTAGCGCTTTTGGCCATTTTGGTCGTCCCACGATCGCGTTTGCAGTTTGCCTTCCACGTAAATTTTGCCACCTTTCTTAAGGTATTGTCCGGCAATTTCAGCCAATTTGCGCCACAATACCAAACGGTGCCACTCTGTACGCTCCTGCCGTTCCCCGGTAGTCTTGTCCGTCCACGATTCGCTGGTTGCCAGGTTAAAATTGGCCACCGGCACGCCACTGGACGTGTATTTAACCTCTGGATCTGCTCCCAGATTGCCGATTAGAATAACTTTGTTGACTCCCCTACCAGCCATAGCTGACTCCTTTCCTCAAGTTAATTCTAAAAATATAAATTTGCGCAGTGGAATTTACCCCACTTGTCTGACTGTTTCTTATCTTAACAACTGTTCACCTGTTCAGTCAAGACAAGGTGTGGCCGGCTGTACTTTCTGTCCCTCAATTTGACAAACAGGGTGTTCAACTAATAGATTTAAGAATCTATCGTATTTTGTTATCTGGTCAGAAGTTGCGCCCATCTTCTCAGCCGGGGATTTTACCACGTGGCCAAAAAGACCTTTAACCCTTCACGTGTTATTTATTTTAATTTGAGCATGGATTTATGCTTCTGCTTTGGAAAACGGCATTCTGTTCCCTAGTTCTTGCTCTAATCATCACATCGGCCCAAGCCTCTACTTATCGCACGGCGGCACTGGGAGGGGAATCTCGGCTGTTTACCGACGAGACCAATATTTATCTCTATCCCGCCGCCAGTGCCGAATTTTCCCATGTCGGCGTCGACCTCTTTGGCGATTGGGGGGGTGGCGTCTACCCCTTGTCACAGAACCAATTTGTGGGTCTATTTCTCAATAGACCGGCGGCCCAATTAGACCGTTTAAACTCTTATCTGAGTCAAAATGGCAGCGCGGCATTTAGACAATTAGATGCCACCCCCTGGCTTGACCTATTTTATGCCTATAAGCTAACCCCGCGCCTACACTTGGGCCTAGCGGGTCGCCTAGCCTATGATCGCCTGCGCCTCAATGAGTTAAACGTTTCCGCCTGGCAAGGCGATTGGCGATTGGGGCTGCGTTGGGGAACCCAAACGGGCAAAATAATAGATGTAACGGTTGGGCTGACGACCCACCGCTTTAAAGACACTTCTTCAGAAGCCCCTTTTACTCCCATCAGCCAGACTGACGGCAATGGGGGTTTGTTAGATTTGCGCCTGCGTTGGCCGCTCTCTGACCAGGTTAAATTGGTACCTTCGTTAAAATACGAATCCGCTTCTTACGCCCTGGCCCCCGACCTTCAAGATTTGCGCTCCTTAGAGTTGGGTTTGGGCCTCAACGCACAGCCGGCGGCCGACATTTTAGTTCTGTTTGGTCTTTTGACGCGTTATGAGACAACGGAACTCACTCTACCAGATCAGCCCACCCGCAATTTTTCCCAATGGGTAGCCCCTGCCCTTGTCGGCGCCGGAGAGGTACAGGTAGGATCGATGGTATTTCGACTAGGTTTACACCACCAAACAGTGTTGAGCGAGGAAGAAGAGGAGCAAGAAGAGCTACTCAAACGCGAAGATTTTCGCGGAGATTTTAAGGTGAATGTGGGCCTAGGTTTAGAATTTGGCCCTCTTATGATCGATGGCTTGCTAGAGCGCGATTTTTTGCGCGATGGCCCCCACATCATTGGCGGCAGCCCCAATGGCGGCGGTATATTTTCGGCCCTGAGTCTAACCTACCGCTTTTATCACTAATTTAAAACTGCTGCAACACTAGTCCTAGTCCTCGTCCTCCTCGTCATCTTCGTCGTCGTATTCGTCCTCATCGTAATCATCCTCGTCATCGTACATAACGCCGCCTTCGGCCTGCCTGCCTTCCAGCATCTCCACTTTCTTTTCTAGTTCATGTATCTCGTACAGACGAACGGTATTGTAAACGTTAGCTTCATTTAAACGCTCGCTGAGCACGGTAATAAGATTTTTTTGCACTAAGATCAACATGTCCGCATTGGCGGCAAACATCCTCATTAACCCTTCTCTGTCGATAATTAGACCGGTGGCCAATTCTACTGCGGCAATATTAGCCGAACGTGACTGGCCACTAAAAACCCCCATTTCGCCTATGGGCGCGCCGGCTTTGATCTCTGCCAAGACATCGCCGGCGTTATTGGTGACCACCAGATGCCCCTTGAGTAAGACCATCATTTCATCGCTGGGCTCGCCCAAGCGATAGATCATTTTTCCCGGGGGATAATTTTGAATACGGGCAATACGCAAAAGCCGTCGGATATGCCCCCATCCGAATCCCTGGAAAATTCTGATCTTCTGAATGACTTTAACCAGATTATATTGCTGTTCGTTCATTATCCCGTTTGGCATGTTTTCCTTGGTTGCCCCGCGGATCGGGACGCTGAAAAAA
>CAXGRO010000159.1:0-10273 GCA_964012055.1 uncultured bacterium | reverse complement strand
TTTGCGTGGTCGTACTGGGAAATCCGCACGTATTGCAGAAAAGCGGGTGGATCGAGCAGTTGAAGGCGATGGGGCAGTGGGAGAATACGGTTACTGTGTTTGTTTCCGATAACGGCGCCAGTGCCGAGCAGATCATTCGCGGCGACGGGCACGATAAGCAGGCGGTGCCGGGGTCCGGGGAGTCTTACCTGTGTTTGGGACCGGGGTGGTCGACGGCGTCCAATACTCCGTTCCGCTACCACAAGTCGTGGGTGCACGAAGGCGGGGTGGCGTCTCCGTTGATTGTGCACTGGCCCAGAGGCATAAAGGTGCGGGGCGAGTTGCGCCGCGCGCCCAGCCATTTTGTCGACATCGTTCCGACCATGCTCGAGTTGGCGGGGCAGCGCGATTCGCCCGAGTGGCGCGGCGCCGATTGCCCGCCGCTGGCGGGGGTGAGTCTGGCCGGCGCGCTGCAAGACGACTGCGCTGTGGAAAGGGAGTCTATCTTCTTCAGGCACATCGGCCACCGCGCCCTGCGCGTGGGCAAGTGGAAATTGGTGGCCGTGCGCTATGGGAAGTGGGAGTTGTACGACATGGAGTCGGACCGTTCTGAGCTACACAATGTGGCGGGGGAGTATCCCGACAGGGTAAGGGAAATGGTCGCGCTGTGGGAGCGCAGCCACCGCACGTTTGTGGAGCAAGCTGGGGAAGTGCGCGACTGAAGAGACCCCGATGAATGCGTCGACCAAAGCATTATCGCGAACACCCTGATCGGTATGGATGTTCAGCGCAGCAGGAGCAATTTGCGCGTTTTTACCTGCTGATCAGCCTGCAAGCGATATAGATATAGGCCGCTGGCCAATTCGCGCCCCCGATCGTCTCGGCCGTCCCAGACGATGGAATAACTTCCGGCTTCTCGCATAAGGCCATCGACACGTTTTAATCGGTCTGGAGAGAGACCGACATTCTCAGGATTTGTGGCTGGTAATCCCTGGCTTGAAGCTGGATATGATTCCCAAAATAATAGAAGCAAGGTCAAGATCAACAACTGAATTAAACGATTCATAGCGGCCTTTCATTTGTTATCAATCAAAAGGGGCCGGTCTGGCATATCCAGTCCGGCCTCATTTCTCTAAATTATATCTTTAGGAAGGGTTCGTTGCATTTATGTGCTATAGCGGCTTAAGTAACATAGAGATTAGTAGCCTGGGGAGAAAGTAGATGCGCTTGCAAATTCCGGGGTCGGAATTGATCGTCAATATTGGCACGCACAAACAGTTGTTTGTCGACGATCACATTATTGAAACGACGCGTTGGGTGGTGCCGCGCACCGCAGAAACGAGCCGCTGGCTGCAGCCGCCGGTTGGGGAGCGGGACGATTTGGACGGGTGGAAGGAAGAGGACGACCGGGTCGTGGGAGATGTGCCGGGCCATCTGCTGCGGGCGACGGCGTTTGTGACGCGCACGGTGAATCAGCCGCAGCGCTACGAGGCAAATCCCATTATGGGGAAGGAGTACGAATGGGAGGGCAAATCGGCGCCGCACCCGGCGGCCATTCTGTTCGACGAGGAAGAGGGGTTGTGGAAGATGTGGTATTGCGGTTTAAAAGTGGAAGAGTTTCCGGAGCGGAGCGTTTGGTATCACACGATGTACGCGATTTCCGAGGACGGCATTCGCTGGCAGCGGCCGGCGCTGGATGTGGAGTTGGATGAGGCCGGACAGGGCACGGGCATTGTGTATCGGACCAAATGCCAGTATGTGGTGAAAGACCCGATCGCCCCGCCGGCCAGGCGCTACAAAATGGGGCACGGGGGCCACCAGCCGGAGTTGTTTCACTCGCCGGACGGGGTGCACTGGACGGCGGACCCGGGGCCGCTCGACAGCGGCCGGGGCGACGAGACCTTGTCGGTGATGTACGACCCGGTGAGCAAGAAATATCTGGGCTTTTGCCGCAACCCCTATCCGCGGCCGATGCTGGTGCACCGCACCGAACGCTCGGTGTTGCGCATGCAGAGCAACGATCTGGTGCACTGGTCGATGTCGACGCCGGTGCTGGACAAGGATCCGAGCGACCCGTTCGACACGGATTTCTACGGCATGGAGACCATGTTCTACGAGAGCATGTACCTGGGTTTTGTGCGGGTGCATCACACGGCGCCGGACAATTTGGACATGTGGCTGGCGTACAGTCGGGATAGTTTTAACTGGCAGCGCTTGCGGCATCGGCCCTTTCTGCCCAACGGCCCGGCCGACGGGTGGGAATGCGGCCTGGCGTCGATGTTTCAGGCGCCGCTGCGGGTGGGGGACGAGCTGTGGATTTATTACACCGGCACCAACGGCCCGCACGACGCGCAGGGCAAGGAAACCCAGGTGGGACTGGCCAAGTTGCGGCTGGACGGTTTTGTGTCCATCGACGCGTTTGACAACGACCACAAGAATAAAGCGGCGGAAAAGAACTATCCGCCGACGTTGCTGACCCGGCCGCTGTATTCGACCGGCAACCGCCTGGTGGTCAATGCGGCCGTGCAGGGGGAAGGCGGTTTTGTCGAGGCCGAGTTGTTGACGCTGGACGGGTATGTGATAGAGGGTTTTGGTCGGCAAGATTGCGACAGCTTTAGCGGCGATAGTTTGGCGCACACTTTTTCGTGGCAGGGGCGGGAGGACATCGGGTCGCACCTGCCGGTGCGGGTGCGTTTTTATATGGATAAGGCGAAGCTGTACGCGTTGCAGATGCCCAGAGTTTAGACGTCTGTCATTAAGCAGTAGCAGTCCGTCGTGTAATTTTTTAATACTTCAACTTATCAGCGGACGAACCGCAATTTGGGAAAAGGTTGCGGTTCTGCCTTTGACGATAAAACCCAGCTGATTGGCCGCCGTCCCCGTCCTCCGGGTGATGAGCGTATGCCGGTTGTCGATACACAGGTCGATGATCCCATCCTTGACGATGAGGTCGAGTTCCAAGGAGCCATCCAAACCCTCGACAGGGTTGAGAGACGGGCATTCTTGGTCCGCATTTTGCCGCGGCGACAACGTCTCAAATCCGACCTCCCGCTTTTGTAAATCAAAATAAATGGCGACTCCCTGACCGCGGGCATCCTGCAGGGCCATGCGCCAGGCTGAACAGGCCGGCTCTGCTTGGAGTGTGATGCGAACGTTGGGTGGAATGTTTGGGATTCGCGCTGGTGTTTCCTCGATAGACTTCATTGTCAAATGCCCGGCATGCCACTCGGTTTCGCCTTGTAGTTCGGCCGGCTGCAGATCGAGAGGAGGTCCGCTATGCGGTACCATCTCGGGCACGAAGCGGGTGCCCAAAGACCCGTCGGCGTGCTGAATTAATTCGCGAAAGGCCAGGTCGCCACCCCACCTCTGGTGGCCAATCCAGCCGGCGGTGAGCAAGCGGTTGTTTTTGAAGGGCGCGGTTTTGGGATAGGACAGCTGCACCAGCGGCTCTGGTTGCAGGCGCTGCCATGGCCCCTTGATGGTGCGGGCCTTCCAGAGTTGATTGGCCATGGCAAAATAATACCAATCGTTCCAGAAAAACAAATGCGGACAGGGGCCGACGATCTCTGGATCGAGAAAAGGTTCGGGTTGACGAGCCCAGTCTGACAGATCGGAGGATGTGTAGTGGGCGACTATGCGATTTCCTTTTGCGCTGTCCAGCGTTAGCAGGTGAAACAGCTCTGTCGCCGGGTCTTTGAAAATGGAGCAGTCGGCGCAGTGGGCGCCGGATGTGGGAACGACCGGCGTGTAATTTTTGGTGTAGTGAATGCCGTCTGTGCCGGTCGCAGAGAAGATGCCGCTCTTCTTGTGAGGCTTGTCTGCAAACTCACAACGGCTCTTTTATTTCATCTCTTAGGGTCTGATATTCTGTAGCTTGCTATGCTCACGCACTGGAGCCTATACTCATCTCATTTTTCAGGAGGTTTTTATGACTAGCTTTGATCCTATGAAAGGCCTCTTTGGCCTCTTGCCTACCCCCTACCGCGAAGACCTCCAAATACACACCGGCGATTTGCGCGCCGCCGCTGACTTTTGCTGCGCCAGCGGCCAGCACGGCATTGTGTGGCCGGTGATGGTGGGCGAATTCTATTTCCTCGGCGAGGAGGAACGCCTTCGCCACCTCGACGAAGTGCTGGAAGAGATCAACGGCCGTCTGCCCCTGGTCTTTGGCTGTTCGGGCGTGTCGGTGCCCCAGGTGTTGCTCTTTGCAGCGGCGGCGCAAAAAGCCGGAGTCGATTCCGTTATCGCCATGGCCCCGGCGAGCACCGACGCCCAGACCGCCATCGCCATGTACCACCGCATGGCCGAGGTGTTTGAGGGCCCTATCATGGTGCAAAACGCCGACATGTACGCGCCGCTGACCGGCGATCAGGTGGCCCAACTCGTCGACGACATCCCGCAGATCCAGTACATCAAAGAAGAGCGCCAGCCCGGCCCCAAACACATTGCCGAAATCAAAAACGCCCTGGGCGACAAAATCAAAGCCATCTTTGGCGGCGCCGCCGGCAAATTCTTGCCCGACGAATTGCGCCGCGGCGCCGACGGCTGCATGCCGGCCTGCGAGCTGGGCGACGTGCTGGCCAAAGTGATGGAGTTGTGGTGGGCCGGTAAGGAGGAAAAGGCGCGCGATTTGCACCGGCGGGTGTTGCCGCTGCTGCAGCTGGAAACGCACGCCTTTATGCGTTATATGCTGTGGCGCCGCGGTGTGTTCAGCACCCTGGTGGAACGCGCGCCGGCCGGCAAACAGGCACTGGATGCCGGCGACAAGCGAGAGATATCCATTTTACTCGAAGCCATTGTCGGCGATATTGAGACATTCCCCTTTGGCGCCGAATGAGCGGTTCTTCTGGTCGCCGGGTTTCCAGTTTTTAGGTAGCGTCTAGCCTAACTCCCCAGGTGTTTTTCCTCTTCGGCCAGCCATTCCGCGTCGACCATCGGCATGGGTTCCGGTGCGCCCAGGCCGGCCTCGTTGCGCCAGCGCGCCAGCGGGTGCTCGCGGTTGGCTTGCGGCAGCTCGACGCGGGTGCCGTAGGCGGCCGACTCAAAAATGCCCATGATGATTTCGATGACGTGTCGCCCCTCGGCGCCGCTGCACTCGTGTTCCCGACCTTCGTCCAAGGAGCGGACGTATTCGTCGACAAACCAGTAATCGCCTTCGATCATACTGTTGTTTTCGGGCAATTTTTCGGATGCTTCTGCAAAAGTGTCGGCGTAGATGGGCGTTAGTTCCTGCCATTGGTCCAGGTTGTTGGTGGGCAATACGTGTGGGTTGGGCAGCCACCAGGCGCCGCGCGGGTGCCACAGCAAGCGCCCTTCGGTGCCGTAGAGTTCCACCACGTGGGCGTCCAGTTGAATGTCGTCAAAGCGGTGCTGCAGCAGGGTGCCCGTCACCCCGTTGCCGAATTGCAAAGAGGCGGTGACGCGGTCGCCGGCAACGGTGCCGTTGCCGCGCGGCGCCGGCAAGACGTCGTGTGGTGTAATGGGGCGGCCGCGCGTGGTGGCGTGCGCCGTGACGCTTTGGCAGTGGCCGCCGAATTTGATCATGTGGGTTAATAAGTGGGTGCCGATTTCCATCAGGCCAAAACCGCCGTAGTAGCCCTTGCCGCTGGCGTAGATGTAGCGCAGTTCGCCGATTTTGCCGGCCTGGTAGGCTTGATTAACGGCTTGTGTCCAGGCGCTCAAGCGCCACTGGTGGTGGACGGCGACCTGAACGCCCTTTTCGGCCGCTTTATTCATCACCGCGTCCGTTTCGAGCAGGTCCATGCCCATCGGTTTTTCAACTTCGATGTGGACGCCGTGTTCCAGCACCCGCAGCGCCAGCGGCGCATGCAGGGCGGGGGCGGTGGGGATGGCCACGATGTCCGGCTCGGTCTGGCGGATCATCTCGTCGAGGTCGGTAAAGCGGGCCTCCAGGCCGAGTTCGTCGCCCAGGGTGTTGAGGCGGTCTTCGAGCAGGTCGCAGAGGCCGACCACCTGGGTGCGCGGGTGGGCGTGGTAGACTCTGGCGGCGGAGGTGCCGCGCGATCGACAGCCTAAAATGGCGACGCGGTAGGTTTTCATTTTTTCTCCTTGGTGGACAATTTGTTATACTTTATTGGGTTTCAAAATAGGGTAATGGGGAAGGGGGAACAAGGTGGGAATTTCTGAACGCCTAGCTATCTCTCGCTTATACCAATTGTGTTTTGAAGGGTTATATATGGGCGTTTGCCTGGGGCGCGGTTTGGGGGAGAATTAATGGCGTTTGAAAATATAATTGGTTTTGATTTTAGAGTCATAAGACTTATCTGCTGTAGGAGCTTCTGTGTATGACCCTCGACGATCACCTCGACGAATACAAACGCGATGGGTACACTGTTTTTCGCAATTATATATCGACGGAAAAGGTCAAAGCCTGGCGCGATATGATGGACCCGGAGTTTGAGCGGCTTTTTCCCCAGCGGCCGGAGGCGCCGCGCGCCAAAATTGTGCCGCTGTTGGCCCACGAGAAACTGGCGCCGCTCGCCAAGGAACACATTCAGATGCCTTTGATGCTCGACTTTGCCGAGAAAGTTATGGGGCCTTTTGTACAGCTCGACAGTTTTGAA
Source organism: uncultured bacterium (assembly GCA_964012055.1). Classification (GTDB taxonomy): domain Bacteria; phylum Latescibacterota; class UBA2968; order UBA8231; family UBA8231; genus CAXGRO01. Next base: position 3,710 of record CAXGRO010000159.1, on the reverse strand, counting down.
GTTTCCGGTTTTCCCGTTAGAGATGACGAACTCAAGGGGGCGGTGGATCGCTGGCACCGCGATGCGTTCCACAATATTGAGACCTGGAAGACTGTCGCCACCATGGCCGAGCAGTCGCCGCGTTTGTACACGCCGCCGCTGGCGTGCAATTGCCTGACCTACCTGCAGGACATGAACGAGGAGACCGGCCCGCTGCGCGTGGTCAAAGGCTCGCATCTGGAGTACGTATTTATAGATGAGGAAGACGAGCACAAACCCCACCCTCGCGAGTCGTTCCTCGATTTGAAGGCCGGCGACATGGTTTTTACGCATCACGAGCTTTTGCACTCGGGCACCTGGAATATTTCGAGCGAAGTGCGCTACTTCTTGAGTGCCTACGTTTGCCGCATCGGTCTGCCGCATCGGGATACTTTTGATCTGCCGGCCGTCCACGAAATTCTGGCCGAGGCGTGGGCGAATAACGATCGCAGGATGTTGCGCTTTTTTGGCGAGGACTCCGAGTTCATGGCCCGCGAAGAGGCGGCCTGGGCGCGCATGGTCGAAGAGGACAAAGCGGCGCTGACGTGAGCCTACATGTGGTCGAGCAGGTAGAGGAGATTTTTAACCGCCTGCCCGAGATCCCCCGTGGCGCGATTGCCGGCCCCCAAAACCATATAACCCGAGAAGCTGGCGCAGCGCAGAATGGAGATCATCTCTTTGATTTCGGCGTTGCCCTGGCCAAGGGTTGTGCAGGTGCCGTCAAAGGTGCAGTCCTCGATATCGAGCTGGTCGGTGAAGCGTTTTAGTTTATTTCTGTAGCTGGTTAAAAACGGCTTCTCGCCTGCCTGCGCGAAATTTGTGGCGCTAAAGGTAAGATGGGCATCCAGGCCCTTTTCCCTGAGCGTCGAAAGTTTCTCGAACGCACTCATACTGCCCAGGTGTGTGTTATAAAATGACAGCGATATATTCTGCTGCTTGGCGGCCGCGTCCATGAGATCGGTCGCCTCTTCTGTTAGAGGAAATACCACCCTTGGTACCTGGCTAGCGGCGGCCACATCAATGAGCGCTGCGGCTTGTTCGGAGATGGCGGAGGCGCGCAGCGAGATTACCTTACAACCTTCCTCGGCCAACTGTGCGACGGCGGCGGCGAGGCGGTCTTGCGGGATAAACTGCACCGGTTTTCCCTGTATGTAGTCGAGCTCCACGGCGTCGATGCCCTGTGTCAGGAGATTTTCTGCCATCTGGGGAATGTAGCGGCCGGTCAGCGAGCCGGAAGCTGCAACGGCAAAGTCTTCCTGTTGGAAGCGGTGCCGGTGGATATCCGCCCGCTGGCGGATGCACGCCTCGCAATGGGGGTTGTCGCACAGCACAAAGGAGGGGTCGAGTTCGCCAAGCGTTAACAGTGTATCGATCAACTCGCGGCTCTTCATCAGCCGCACGACGGACTTGCCGACTTTGCCGAGGCGGACGATGCCCTTGTCGCGCAGTATTTTGTCGAGGCCAATAAAATCGCGGTGCGGCCCCGGGGCGTGCGGCCAGGAGCGAGTGACCTCGCCTTCCGGCGTGGCAAAAGTGACTTCCTCCGTCGTCTTCAGATAGGGCAGTTGCAGGAAGGCCTCCGGGGTGTGGAACGTGGTGTTGCGGTCCTGGTCCACTCCCATAAGGCAGACGTATCCCCCCATGTCGGCGATGCGCGTGTAGGGCGTGTTTTCGGTGTGCGTCGTTTCGGCCTTCCAGTGATCGCGGCAGATCTCTTCCGCGCGCCCGCCGATGGCCGCGACGCTGCCCCAGGGGTGAATGCTGGGAATGGCGTCGGCCCGCTTTGCCGCCGTGTCGGCAATGACGCCCAGCGACCCAAAGGTGGGGATGATCAGCGTGCCCGATGTCCCCAATACGCTAAGGAAAGCGTCGATGACTGCGTCGGCGCCGCCTTCGACGTGCCCCAGACTGCTCAGCGAACTGTGCAGTAGAACTACGTCGCCGGAGGAGAGGTGCAGGGCGCGCAGGGCGGTTTCGATCTCTTTCTGATTCATCGCTCGGTCTCCAGTGCAGACGGGGTTTTGTGCGAAGTAGGGAATTTACCCTTTGGCGTCCTCCGCGAGGTCTGGCGGCAGATCGAAATCGCCGATCTCGATCGGGTACATATTGGCGTATGAAGTTAGGCCGGTGAGGGAAGAGGATCAACTCAGTTTTCTACGAAGCCGAAGAGCCACCTCTGTTCGGCGGCCGTAGAAACCAGGAGCGACCAGCCGTCTTCGATCTGCCCCCAAACGCCTTCCGATTCAAAATAGAGGCTGAAGCGCAGGGTGTCTTCCCCGTCCGCAACGACTTCGTTTCCCTGGGCGAAGCGAAAGCGGGAGCCTTGCAAATCTTCCGCTTCGTTGCAGGCGCCTTCGTCGCGGTGGACGGTCAGTTCGCCCAGCTCAAACTCCCAGGCCGATGAGCAATTCGCACACGGCTCCACCGGCGCGGCCCCGGCAATTTCAAAGGACAATTCGCAGGTGGCGCCCGTGCCCACATCGCGCTCAAAGTGGACGCGGCCGTTGCCGGTGTCGGTATCGATAAAACCCAGCCACGAACTGCGGTCGCCGCAGCCCCAGCACTCGCACCCCGAGCACGGCGGCGCGCCTTCGGGGCGGACGAAGAAGCCGAAGGAATCCACCGCGGCGGAGGCGAAGAGGCCGATGCCGTTTTCGATGTTGAACAGGGGCCGCTGGAAGCCCTGGCCAGCTTCCCCGGTGTCACGCTCCGAATCGACGTTGTCGGTGCGCACCAGGTCGAACCAGTTCTGGTCGACGGCAAAGAGCTTGACCTTGTGGCGCCCGGCGTAGAAGATGCCCTGCCACGGCAGGAACAGCGCCGCGTCTTCGAGGCGGATCAGCGCCGAGGTCTCGTCGCGCTGAAGGTCATCCTCGTCGGCATCGTCGAGGAACTCGCTGCCAAAGAGCAGCGGGCTGGCGTCTTCCAGGTTGTTGATGCCGAACTGGTAGGAGGCGGCCGCGCCGTCGAGTTGGAGGCGAACTTCCACAATGCCCACCGAGTACTCGAGCTGGTTCTCGAGCGCTTCGTACACTTCTTCGCCGATCTCGTCAAAGAGGCGCAGGCGGCGCAGCTCTTGTTCCAGATTGTCGTCCATCAGCGCCAGCTCGGCAATGCGCACGCGCGGCGGCGTTAGGGTGGTGGCGCGCACGGGCAGTTCTTCTTCAACGGCGATGCGCAATTCGTAGGTAGTGGCGGGCTCGACCTGAGGCGCATCGATAGGGGGCAAGTAGCGCCCCGGCGCGGCGGGGTCGGGGCGGTATTCGAATTCGGCGTCGCCCTGCAGGATGGAGACATCCGCACCAACCAGCGCCTGCGCGGCGCTGGAATAGGCGCCGCCGGGCGCCGCGGTGCGCCGCAGGTCGATGAGGGGCAGCGGCGCGTCGACAAAGAGGATAGCGTCGACGACGACGACGTTGTCCTCGCTGGGGCCAAAGAGGTCGCCGGCCTCGCGGTCGGCCTTGAGCGGCCCCGGGGCGTCGCAAGAAATCAGGGTGAGCAGCAGAAAAAGGAATCTAAGCATGGCTCAAAACCTGAAGTCCAAACCAAAGGTCGGCAAGACGGGAAACATCTGGACCACCTCTGGTTCCTGGCTGGAATCTTCGGCGTCGTATTGGATAAACCATTCGTTGCGCCGGTTGTAGATGTTAAAAATCTGCACGTAGAATTGGGCGTCGACGCCCTCGCCAAAG
>CAXGRO010000158.1:0-10303 GCA_964012055.1 uncultured bacterium | reverse complement strand
ATTTCAACCTTACAAAAATCCGCTCAAAATCGAAAAAGTGTCCACAGTATTGTTACAAGCACTAAATATTAGAATTTCCATAATCATTCAACCAATGCCCAACGCTTCATTTATCTCCGCCTGATACCCCTCGGTCTCGCAGCGCTCGATTTCCCGCAGAGTGACGGGCCGGCCCAACCAGTCCGATTCGAAGATCGCCAAACACAGCGCCAGCGCCCTGTACCCCATCTCGCCGTCAACCTCGGGCACGGTGCCCAAACGCACGGCCATGGCAAAATCGTTGAGTTCTGTGGCGACCGCATCGCTCAAACCGCCGGGAAACAGCCGCTCCTTCTCCTCGTCCCCAAGGCTGTCCATATACTCTTGTACCAGCGTTTCTTTGTCCACGTGCGTCTCGTCGCGCCGCCACAGCCCGCTGCCCCAGTCGATGCACCCTTCGCTGCCGTAGAGCACGCGCTTATTAAATCCCTGGCCCGGTGCCGACCCCTGCCAGGTCCACTGCACCACCACCCCGTCGTCAAATTGAATCAGCGCCAGAGCAGCGTCTTCCACGTCCACCCGCCAGGCGCCGCGGCGCTGGGCCGGCTCGTCGTAGCGGTAGGGTTCGTACTGGCGCGTTACGGCGCTGACCAGCTGCGCCCGCGGCCCCAGCTGGTATAAAAAGAGGTCGGCAAAGTGCACCCCGCCGTCCAGGGTCCAGCCGGCGCCGGCGGCGTTTTTAAAATTGCGCCACCCCCACTTGCCCATACTCTCGCCCACGTCGTGCCAGTAAAAGGTGCGCGGATGGCCCAGTGGGTCGCCCGCTCCACCGGCGAGCGGCGATAATTCTCCCCCACCGCCAGCACCCGCTGTGCCTCCACCTCCGCCCGCATAATTTGCCGGGCGGCGCGCATGGTAATGCCCAGTGGCTTTTCAATGTGCACGTGTTCACCAGCCGCAAAACACCGCACCGCCAATGTGTGGTGCTCAGAGTGCAACGTGCAGATGTCAACCGCTTCCACATTGGTCGCCAGCAATTTATCCAGATCGGTAAACACCGCCGGCTTCTTATTCCTCTTCTGATACTTGGCGATCTCCCCCGCCCGCTCCTCCGCCCGCTCCTTCACCACGTCGCAAACCGCCACCACCCTGAACGGCCTTATCCCCTCTCCCACATCTCAGCCAGTGCCCGCACGTGTGCCCCGGCCATTCCCCCACACCCCACCAACGCAAGTTTTATAGGTTCCATACCCCCTCCATTATTCCATCCATAATCCACTACCAAAATAACTCATCACACAAAAGCTACTGAGAAAAAAGAAACATCCGTACATTATGCAATAACGCAGTTAAACCAACGCAGGCCGGTAGGGGGTTTTGCCGGCGGCGCTTTGTGGGGGGGGGATGCCGGGGGCAAGGGAGGCCGGGACTCACAGCCGCATTGCGCTCAACGGGCCTATCATCGGTGGTACGGCGGATCACATCACCCGGCGGATACACTACTTCAACAATCAGAGCGACGCCCCCATCTTTCTCATTATTGACGACTGCCCCGGCGGTTCGGTGATGCAGGGGTACCGCATTCTCAAAGCCATTGAGGCGAGCAAGGCGCCGGTGCACGTAGTGGTTAAGAGTTTTGCCGCCAGCATGGCCACGGTGATTGCCACCGATGCCGATTATTCCTATGCCTATCCCAACGCCATTATCTTGCACCACCAGCCTTGGGGCTGGAGCGTGGGCAATGTTTCGGAAACAAAGGAATGGGCGGAAACTATACAGGATTGGGCGCGCCGCTTACACCGCAAGACGGCGGCGCGCATGGGGCTGGACCTGGACGAATTTTACGAGCGCATGTACAAGGAAACCGTCACCGGCGATTGGGATGAATTCGCCGACGAAGCGGTAAAGCTCAAGTAGGTGGGTAATATTGTCCACTTGATACGGGAAGAAGGGGTCTTCCAAAGACCCGTCGACGAAGCCCCCCGGCCGTGGTGGTGGGCCAGCGCACAGGGCGCGTCCGGCGCCGAGCCCCCCGACCAAATCGTTTTGCCGCGTTTAGGCCCCTACGATTTCTACTTTCTTTACAATGGGGATCAGCGCTATAAGTTGCTTGAATAAGCACAATTGCCAAAGTCGTATTGCTTTGTTGCGCCGGGGTGAATCCGCGCAAATTTTAATCGTCTAGGCCCTGCGCGACCCACTCGTAGCGCAGGGCCTAGACCGGCTTGACCACCTGATGGACCGCAAACAGCAAACCGAGCGAGGAAGAAATTATGTCCACTGTTCAGATGCCCGATCTGGTTAGCCTCAAGGCAACCCGCATCAGCGCGCCGCCGGCATGGGCGCTGATGGAACGCCAGTTGATCACCCTCATGGAAGACGCGGCGCCTGCCTACATGCAACACTGCACCGAGCGCGGCGGCGCGGCGCTGTGGGCCGACGACATCGACGATTTCTACGAGGCGTTCTACAATTGGGGGCTGTTTTACGCCATGGGCGCCGACGACAGTTTGCTCGACATGGCGCTGACGGCGTGGAACGCCTCAACGCGCATCTGCTCCAACAGCATCCGGCACCGAGAGCACCGCCTGTTCCGCCAGAACATGCACCGCGAATACTACGACCTGTCGCACCCCGGCGACGCCGAATGGCACCACAAGGGCGAGGGTAATATGGCCTTCTACGACTTTGGCGTGGCCTACCCGACGGTTTCGGAGAATGTGCGGCGCGCCCGGCAGTTTGCCGGCTGGTACATCGGCGAAGACGAGGAGGCGCCCAACTACGATCCGCAGTACAGAATTTTGCGCTCGCCGGTGCAGACGGGACAGGGGCCCTGGACAAAGGCGCGGCTGAAGGTGGTGATGGCCCTCTTGCAGGGCGGCAATTTGGAAAAGACGCCGCCCGAGCAGTGGGTGCCCAAGCCCATGGGCATTCGCGCCAGCCTCTATCCGGTGGTCAAAGAGCTGGAGGACGGTTGGTGGAAAAAACCCGAGCGCGCCAACGAGATCATCAAACTCTTTGAACACATGGTGCTCAACTGCGACTCGGCCAACAACCTGGCGGCGACGGGACTGGTCACCAACGCTTATTTGTACACCGGCGAAGAAAAATACAAGAAGTGGGTGCTGGACTACGTTGAGGCGTGGATGGAGCGCATCGAACAAAACGGCGGCATCATTCCCGACAACGTCGGCCCCACCGGCAAGGTGGGCGAGCACCGCGCCGGCGTGTGGTGGGGCGGTTTTTACGGCTGGGGCCACTACCAGGGGTTTAACATCATCTACCACGCCATCAACATCGCCGCCGAGTGCGCCCTCTTACTGAGCGGCGACTACGGCTATTTGGAACTGCTGCGCTCGCAGCTCAAGGTGTTGCTGGACCATTCGATAAAGCGCGAGGACGGGCAATTGCTGGTGCCGCGGCGCTACGACGAAAAGGGTTGGTGCCTCACTCAGCCGGAGGTGTCGGTGCTCAGCGGTCCGGCGCCGATGCGCCCCCAAGAGTTGGTGCATCTCTACCACGCCTCCATGTCGCCGGAGGATTACCAACTGGCCTGCCGGGTGCGCGACGGCGACGTGGAGCGCGACTGGAACGAGATTCCGCCGGACAAGGGCGCCGAGAAGAACGGCGGCGAGACGGAGTTGGCGCGCTTCAACTACTACGACGGCAAAAACCCGAGTTGGCCGGAGCAGATTTTGAGCGCCGAATACGGATGGGCGCTGCGCCATATAGAAGCCATGCGCAACGACCGGCGTTCGCAGGCCGAGCGCATAGAAGCCAATAGTGTGCCCGAAAACCCGGTGCTCACCAAGGCGCTAACCCAGGTGATGCTGGGGGCGCCCCAGTCGGTGTACAACGGCGGTTTGCTGCGCGCCCAGGTGCGCTATTTTGACCCGGACCGGGGCCGCCCGGGGGTGCCGCCCGACGTGGCCGTTTTGGTGGACGAACTGGCCGCCGACCGCACCGGCATTCAATTGGTCAACCTCAATCCATCTGAGGGGCGCAATGTGATCGTGCAGGCCGGGGCGTTTGGCGAGCACCGGTTTACCCAGGTGCGCAGCGACGACGGCGAGGGCGTCGAGATCAACGGCCGCCACGTGGCGGTGCACTTGCCGGCGGCCACGGCGATTCGGTTGGAGGCGGGCATGCAGCGCTTTGTCAACACGCCGAGCTATGCGTTTCCCTGGCACGGGGATCAAATTCCCGTGCCGTTTCAGTAGAGCGGCGTCGGCGGATGCCCGGGTGAAACCGCCTGGCAGGATCTGTTAGGTGAGATCGTTTTGTATTGATTGACGATGAGAATTGCGAGGAATTTTGGTGGTGTGACGAGAATACATTGGGGTTTATCTATGGTGAGACTATTGGGTTGATAGGAAAACTTCTTTTTCCCCATTCAATACCCTCTTTACGGTGGTGGCTAAGGTCCGAATAGCTATTGGTTTGGCAATTTTACCGGCAAAACCGTATTGCTCATAGTTGGCTAGCACTGGATCTCGGGCATAGCCGCTGGAGACGATGACGCGGGCTTCAGGGGCTAGTTGGCGCAATTTTTCTACCGTTTTTTGGCCGCCCATGCCGCCGGGAACCGTCAGGTCGACAATTGCCAAATCGTAGGGCAAGGCTTTTTCCAGGGCCGCTTGATAGGCGATGCGGTGCGTCTCGGCGTGTTCCTCTGTCCACTGGCGGTGGTCCAAGCCCAGATAGGCGAGGAAGGCTATAAAGGCTAACAACAACAGTAAATTGGGGACAATTATTTTGGCGCTGATCCCCGTAAATACGTTATTCATATTCACCGCGACGATGTTTTTGAGCGCTGACAATGGTGACCAATTCGGGTGCGACGGCCTCGAGATAGTCGGGAAATAAAACATCGGAAAAATCGGGCATTTCACCTTTGATGATGTCGTTTTCCTTGAACCACCAGGCTTCGCGTTTAAGGACCGCCAGCAGGACATTATCGAGCTTGAGTTCGGCTCTAAAGGAATTCCACACTCCACGGACTACATCTTCGGGTTGGTTCTGTAGGCGGTAGATCACCAGGTGGATCGACTCCTGCTCGTTGGCGGCGAGGTATTGCTCGGCCCTGACCAGGGCGCGCAGCAAGCACAATAGAGCTTCTTTTTTTTGTGTTATTGTGCTCGGCAGCGCCGCCAACATGGACATTTCGGTATAAACGTCTGAAGTGAAGGTTATTGTTTGCTCATCGGGCAGTTGTTGGCGGGCGTTGTACAAGTACGGATTCCAGGCGGCAATAGCATCTACACGCCCTGCGGCAAAGGCGGCGGGGATGTTTTCGGGCAGTACGTTCTCAAAGGTAATCTGGCTCAGATCGATCCCTTGAGTGGAGAGAAATAAGAAGAGGAAAAATTCGGCGTTGGTATTCTTGGTTACCCCAATCGTCTTGCCGGCAAGATCGCTCGTTTTGTTATGCCGCGGTCACGGCGCGCCACCAGGCCTGTGTTTTGGGTGGACGTGTGCAGAGTGGATAATACCTTCAGTGCTTTGCCCTGGAGCGACTGAATGACCACGGGCGTTTCATAAACAGTAGCCACTTCGGATTGGCCCGATAATACGCTGTTTAAGGCATCTCGACCCGAAGTGAAATAGTTGTAGGTGATGTATAGTCCCTCATCGACAAAATAGCCTTTGGCATCGGCGATATAGAGCAGAGAGAAAACCGGCTGTGAGGCATCGGCGATAACAATTTGCTCCCGCTTGCTGTTGGGGCTATCACACTTGAGAGTCAACCCTGTGATAGCGGCAATTAGCAGTGCAAATAACCCAATGCGATAAATTCTCATAAATCGACAAAGCCTCTATATAAAATTTACAGGTGCTGAAGCAGATTTTATGCCAACATCAAGCAACGGAATTTAGCAATTGGACAATATGATTTAAGTGTAATATAAATAAATAATTTATATCATTTCACCAATTGGTGTCGAATGATGCAATCCAATCGGTGAAATCGCCTATAGTTCGATACGGCTTAACGATATGGGCAATGTAGTAGCAATGGCGATATATTAATAGACAGAAGCGACCCCGGTCTATGCATTCTACTGAACCGGAGAACGCGTTGTCCTACCATTCTAACAAAGCTGTGTTGGCTGGCGTCCTGGAGGAGAAATTACACCATGAATCTGATTGCACCGACCGCGACGGTAGACGTGCCCGATTGGGTTGCCTATCCGGACGACGACTGGATACAAATTGCGCCCGAGGAAGCCGGCCTCGATGCGCATAAATTTGCCGCCTGGCTATTGGACCTAGAGGTTAAAGGGGCGAGTTTTGGCGGAGAAGACCACAGTGGCAATAAATACGGCGCCGTATTGGCGCGCGGCGGTTACTTGGTGCACGCCTGGGGCGACCGACATTACCGCTATCAAACGGCTTCTGTGGGCAAGGCGCTGACCTGGACGGTGTTGGGGTTTGCCGTGGCCGACGGTTTGCTCGACCCGGATGAGCCGATTCACAAGACCTGGAGCGGCGAAGGGCAGTTGTCGCACGAGCACAAATACCTCGACCGCGACCACCACCAAACGTTGACCTGGCGCCACCTTATTGGGCGGCGCGACGAGAGTTTGCACTGGGGCGGTTTTCCGTTTGAAATTGGCATCCGTTGGCGCGAGAAGCGCACCGGCCTCGAAGAACGGGACGCGGTGGATGGGGTGGCCGAGTGGGCGCATTGGACCGGCGACCCCTTCTACGACTGCTACTCACACGCTGAGCCCGGCACCCAGGGCATTTACAGCAGCGCCGGCTTTTGGCGATTGGGCCAGGCGCTCACCTATGTGTGGGGCCGCGACCTCAAAGACGTGGTGCAGGAGCGGCTTTTTGACGCGATTGGCATTCCGTACGAGCGCTGGGATTGGCTCATTGGCGGCGAGGTGAAAGAGCAGAAATATCTCTATCCCAATATTCCGGATACGTACACGTACCTCGATCCTCCTTATGAGATTGGCGGCGAGGTGGTGCGCAGTGGCCCCGGTTGGGTGGTTATCAGTGCTTCGGACTGGGCGCGCTTTGGTCACCTCAACGCCACGCGGGGCATGTGGAAAGGACGGCGCCTCATCGACGCCGACTGGCTGCGCAGCCACAGCGGCGGCAATAAGAGCGGCGCCAGCGGCGAGTGCGAGCACTTCACGGCGCTGGGTGTGGTGACGACGGTCGGGTTGCCGGACTACAAACACGCTATCGAGACGAAGAGCATATTGCCCGACGATTTTTTTGTCAGCGACGTCGAGCCGAGTGCCTGACGTAGGTCTGGAATTTCTACCGATTGAGTTGCCGCAACATTTAGGAAGACGGAAGTGCTGTCGCACATTGTGGTGGCCGAGTCGGCGCTCAAGTGGGCGGAAAATCTAATTGTATAAATTTTGAGACTGGCAAGGGATAGCCCGATGGACATTGAGGAAGCCAAAGCCCGGTACTGTGAGCAGGGTTACTTTATCGTCGACGACGCGGTTCAGTCCGACATGCTCGACCAACTGGACGCCGCCGCCCATAGGGTTTGGGACAAAGTGCGCAGCGGCGCCGTGGACGTGGGCGGCAACGGCCCCAACACCAACGGCATTTTTGGCGTCATTGCCCCCGAATTCGGCGAGCCGGTGTTTGCCCAATACCTGATCTCAGAGCCCGTGCTGCGCTACGTCAAACCGTTTTTGGGGGAAGAGCTGCAGCTGGGCCACGTGCACATCCGCTGCGCCGACAAGGGGTACGACACCGGCTGGCACCGCGACGTCGGCAGGAATCGCAACGTCTCGTACCGGAAGGAAATGGAAATTCTCACCCGGCCAATCGAGAAGCTCAAGTGGCAGCTGCCCCTGCTCGATGACACGTGCCTGTGGGTCGTGCCCGGCAGCCACAGGCGCTACCGCACCGAAGAGGAGTGGCGGGTGCTGGTGGCGGAAAGAAAGCTCGACATCAGCGGCCAGCGGCGGATTGTGTTGCGCAGGGGCCAATGCCTGTTTTGGAATGAGTATCTGATCCACCGCGGGCGCCAGCCGGACCACCTGCCCAAGCGCGTGACGCTGGCGGCGAGTTTGCAGCCGTACCCGCTCGACGGGCCGCTGGAGGAAGTGGACGAGCGCCTGCGCTGGCGTTTGGCTGGAAACTTGCGCGAGGCGCTGCCGCCGTTGATGCAGCTCTATTACGACCGCTGGCTGGCGCGGCAAAAGATTTGAAAGGAAAACAAAATTATGAGCGGCATTATTCCACCCGACATCCAGCCGGCCTTTCCACAGCCGGTGCCCAAAGACCAGGTGCGAGAAAAACTCCTGGAATTGCTCGGCATGGACGAGATGCCCGAGGAGGTCGACTTTACTGCGGCAGAAAGCCGCGACGAAGACGGCATTCGCCTGACGCATTTGACCTACCAGAATTCGCTGGGCGAGAAAGTGCCGGCCATACGCATGCTGCCTCTCGAAAGATCAGAGGAAAAGCTGCCCGGAGTGGTTTGCATACCCGGGACAAGCGGTGCGGCGGAAAAGGTGGCCGACCCGGTGTTTGCGGAGGGGGAGCAGATACGCGGTTTTGGCCGCGAACTGGCGCGCCGCGGCTATGCGACCCTGGCGATTTCGATCAAGGGCACGGTGGGACGGCGCCGCTACCTGGAGCTTTGGGAGCAGGAGGCCAAGTTTTTGGTGGCCTACGGCCGCCCGCAGATGGGGTTTATTGCCGAGGAAGCCATTCGGGCCGCCCGCGTTTTGGCCGCTTGCGAGGGCATCGATAGCGGGCGAATTGGGCTCACGGGCATGTCGCTCGGCGGTTTGGCGACGTGGTATCCCATGGCCTGTGCGCCGTGGATTCTTGTCGGGGTGCCCATTTGTGGCGGATTGGGCAGCATGGTGCGCAACATTCACGAGGGCCTGGCCGACCGCGCCAGTTCGGCGATTTATGTGCCCCACATGCTGCGCTACTTTGACCACGCCGAAATCGTAACGGCCTGCATTGCCCCGCGCCCCTTTATGACGGTGGCGCCGACCCGCGACGAAGACATGCCGCGCTCGGGCGTGGAAGAGCTGATTGAAAAAGTGACGCCGGTGTACGAGTCGATGGGTTGTGCGGAGCGCTTTAAGGTCTACCAACCCAAGGGCAACCACCAGTTTTTGGTGCCGTACTTCGAGTGGATGGCGGCGTGGTTTGATCGGTTTTTGGCCGCGGAGCCGGCGTAGTATGTCAGATTGGTTCGGCGCATTCTTGGGATCGGTGACCTTGCCAGCGTCGAGCGCGATAGGCCGATGATTACTGCCTCATATCAAAAAGCCGTACGCCGCTCGCTGCGGGCGTCGCGCACCAGCTTGCCGCTGTGGTATACGCCCCTGATGGCACGGTCGCGCCAGTCGGCCGAAGCGTCGTAGAACTTTTTCTTGGTGTCCACTGTGGTCAGCAGCACTCCGGGCCTGTTGTTCTTTAGCTTGCCGGTGATGACGCCGTCGGGGCGCACAAAAAAACTGGGCCACGACGACTGCGGGGTGGAGCTGTTGTTGGAGCTGATCCACATATAGTTGTTGGCCGCGTAGGTCTGCATGGTCGGCGGTACGATGACGCCCCAGATGTTGCCGGCGCGCCGCATGCGCGCCGCCGTCATGCGGGCGTTGTGGTAGGAGTGGAACATCAGCTCGACGCCGCGCTTCTTGTATTCGCGGTAGAGTTCGTCGTAGCGGAAGTCGTGGCAGATCTGGGCACCGCAGCGCACGCCTTTGATGTCGAAGACGGCAAAGTGCGAGCCGGGGCTGTAGTGCGCCAGGTCGCTGGTTTTGCCGGTGCGGTCGCCGACGCAAAACATTTTGTCGTAGCGGTCGACCAGGCGGCCCTGGTCGTTGATGACGTAGAGGCTGTTGTGCGGCTTGTGGCGGCCCGTCAGGCGGTGCGCCGAGCCCACGATTACCCACAGCTTTAATTCTTTGGCCAGCTCCACTATTTTTCGGTGGGCCTCCTGGAGGAAATCCCAGTCAAAACCCTGCATGGATTTGATGTCCACCCCGGCGTAACCGGGCAGGCACACTTCGGAGAAGTGGGCGACGTGGGCGCCGCGACTCTTGGCCGACTTCATCTGGCGCAACACGCAGTTCAGGTTGTGTTCGACGTTGGCTTCTACCGAGAATTGGCACGTGGCCACGCTGAGTTTCATGCGAGTCGGTTCTCCTATAAAAATAAGCGGCAGCTGATGTAGGGGTTGAGGTACAACTTCGTTATCTCGTTTACTAAATACGGAAGTATAGTCGGCTTTTTTTGCTGCCTGGTCAATTAGGTGGGATGGGACTACCAAAAAATGGCTCGACGGCGTCGAAGCGGGGGGCTTGCACACCGTGGGCAAACT
>CAXGRO010000157.1:0-10374 GCA_964012055.1 uncultured bacterium | reverse complement strand
CTTCTCGCGCTTGCCCAAGACAGAAAACGGCCGCCCCCTGCCCGCTCTCCCCGTACCCGACCACTAGGAACCCATCTTTGGCATCGCCACCGACCCCGAGCTTCCCTTAGCTTTTGTCCAGGTCTCCTATAAGCGCGACGTACCCCAGCGCCGCACCGTGGGCGACTTCCGCCGCGACCTAGTGGAAGACCTGGCCAGCGGCATACTCGCTCAGCGCCTGGAGGGCCAAACCACGCTGGCGGATCCGCCCTTTACATTGGTGGTACCTTTTGAGGACCCCCTGCGCAGTAAAGAGGCCTTTTCCATCGTCGCCGTCCCCGGCGCCGACGGCATCCAAGGCGCGCTCGACGGGCTGCTCAGCGAAATCGAAATCGCCCGGCGCTTTGGTTTTACCCAATCTGAATTAGAGCGACAAAAAAAGAGCTGCTGCGCCTGTACCAGCAAACCTTCAACGAGCGCGACCAGACCGCCTCCGACCTGCTCGCCGGCCAGTACATGGCGCAATTTCTCCAAAACGTCGCCATCCCCGACCCCGAACTCACCTGGGAACTGGCGCAGCACTTTATCCCAGCCATCGAAAAATCCGAAGTGGACGAGGCGATCCGCCTATTATTTGGCCAGGACAACCGCGCCGTACTGGTCTCCGCCCCGGAGGATCCAAACTCGCCCATTCCCGATATCGATGAATTGCGGGCGGTGCTGGAGCGCGTCGAGCAGAAAGACCTCCAACCCTACGACGAGGACGACTTGTCCGACATCCCGCTGCTCGCCGACATCCCGGCAGCGGCTGGCATAGCGGACGAGCGCCAGATTCCCGAATTGGACGTGACCGAATGGGTTTTGGAAAACGGCGCTCGCGTCGTGCTCAAACCCACCAACTTCCTCAGCGACGAGATCCTCTTCACCGCCCACAACCCGGGCGGCCACTCGCTGGCCAGCGACGCCGACTACGTAGCCGCCTGGACCGCCGCCGAGGTGGTGGCGGAAGCCGGCCTGGGCTCCTTTGACCAGAGCGACCTGTCAAAAAAGCTGGCCGGACAATTGGTGCAGGTCTACCCCTGGATTGAGGAACTGCAGGAAGGTCTGTCGGGGTTTGCTACCCCGGAAGACGCCGAAACTTTGTTCCACCTCATCCACCTCTACTTCACCCAACCGCGGCGCGACGAACTGGCCTTCCTCTCCCTCAAATCGCGCTGGCGCACCCTGCTGAAAAACGCCGACGCCGCCCCCGAGCAAACCTTTAGCGACACCTTGCAGGCGACGCTGACACAGGGCCACTTGTGCGGCCGGTCCTTAGACCTGGAGCAGATGGAAGAGATGGACACGGAAAAGTCGCTGGCCTTCTACCGCGACCGCTTTGGCGACGCCGGCGATTTCATCTTCTTTTTTGTCGACAACATCAACCCGTCTGAAATGCGCCCCCTGGTGGAAACCTACCTGGCCTCCCTGCCCACCAGCGGGCGCCGGGAGATCTGGAAGGATATAGGCCTGCAGCCACCCCGCGGCGTCGTTGAAAAAACCGTAAACCAGGGCATCGAGCCGCGCAGCTCCACCGCCATAGTCTTCACCGGCGCCCTCAACTGGACACTGCTCAACAGCGCATCGCCGAGGCAGATCTACAAGAGACCGAGGCGCTGTTGCTGGCGGCGCTGGAAATGGTGCCCGACAGCAAGAACCTCAATCAAAAAATGGGACGCTTTTACTACGACAATGGGTCGCCCCAAAAAGGGCTCGATATTCTGCAAAAGTTCGGCATGGTCGCCCGCGCAGTGCGGCTACCGCAGCCACCCAAAATCGACGGTTTACTCGACGAACCCGCCTGGGCGCCGGTCACCCCCTGACCGAATTCTACCAGTGCATCATTAAAATGCGCGCCTACCCCACCGAAGGCCGAGCCGAAGTCTATCTGGGCCACGCGGACAACCACCTCTACGTCGGCATAAAAGGCTACGAACCCTCCACCGCCAACCTGGCCGCCGCCCACAACCAGCGCGATACCGACGTCTACAAAGACGACTGCATCGAAATCTACATCGACCACAACCTCGACTACCACACCTTCAACGTCATGCAAATGAACACCATCGGCACCATCTCCGACGGCAGTCTCTGGGAATTGTTCCGCGCATGGGACGGCCGCTACACCACCGCCACCCAGGTGGAGGACACCTTCTGGGTCGCCGAACTCGCCATACCGCTGGACGTCTATCAACCCGAACCTATCAAAGCGGGAGACATCTGGGGTTTCAACGTGGCTCGGGTGCGCATCGCCAACGCCTCCGAATACGGCCAGTGGGTCCCCACTTACGGCAACGCCTGGCGGCCCAACCGCTTTGGGTTTCTGGTCTTTGACTGAAAAAGCGTCACATATTGTTTGTAATGGGCCCCGGCAGACCTTAATTTGATGGACCAGATGGTTAACTGGCTGTTCGTCTAGTTAGCCTAGCAAAGGCGCATCAAAGAGGAGGATGCCATGTCTGAGTTCATCCACCAGACTGCGGTGGAGATCGACAACGAGGTATACGGCGCAACACCCGACCAGCGCGGCCCCATCGGCGGCGGTGCGGGCTACGCAAACAGCGTCACCACCGGCGACTACGTCGTAGAAGACCTGGACGCCCTGCTCGACGCCCTGGCGCAAGCCACGTCGGGTCAGGTTGTCTTCATTCCCAGAGAAACCGAGATCGATCTGACCGCCCGCATCTACATAGAGCAATTGATACTCGAAGTGGGCGAGGGTGTTACCCTGGCCGGAGACCGCGGCCACAACGGCTCCAAGGGCGCGTTCTTGAGCAGCGACGCGCTCAAGAGTCCCGTCGTGATCCGCCCCACCGGGCCCAACGTGCGCATAACCAGCCTGCGCATTCAGGGCCCCAACCCCAAGCGCTACCTCGAACACCACCAGCGCTCCTTTGGGCTGGGGGGCGACGGGCACGAATACTACTACAAATTTCCCATTTCGGACGGTATTACAACCGAACATCCCCATTTAGAAGTGGACAATTGCGAAATCTCGGCCTTTGCACACGCGGCCATTGCCCTGGTCAAAGGCGAGGACCACCACATCCACCACAACTTCATCCACCACTGCCAGTACAACGGCCTGGGCTACGGCGTCAGCCACGACACCGCCTCTTCTCTAATCGAGTACAATCTATTCGACTGGAACCGCCACTCCATCGCCGGCACCGGGCGCCCCAGCTGCAATTACATTGCCCGCCACAACGTCGAACTCGGCGAGTCGCTCAGCCACTGCTTTGACATGCACGGGGGCCGCGACCGCAAAGACGGCACCTCCATCGCCGGCTCCACCATCGAAATCTACAACAACACCTTCAGGCCAACGCAAACGCCGATAGTCATCCGCGGCGTGCCCGAAGAGGTCTGCGACGTACACCACAATTGGTTTGTGCAACACCACAGCACCGCAGACGCCGTGCGAGCCGACGAAAGAACTAAAGTCGAAAACAACGCCTACGGCCCCCAGCCACAACAAGCGCAGTAAACATCCTTTTGTAACACACCGCTCAATTTCGCCAAAGAATAAGCTATTTATGAACGACACCAAAGAAGTCCTCAACTGGCAATGCCTCACTCCCCAGGCCGCCTGGCAAGCGCGCGACTCGCAGGGCGAATTCGTCTACGATAACCACCTGTGGATTCTGGGCGGCTGGTTCACGCCGCAAACCCCCAACCCGCGCGACGTGTGGAAATCGCCCGACGGCAAAGAGTTGACCTGCACCACAGAAGAGGCGCCGTGGGAGTACAGCGACCTGCCGGCGACCATGATCTTCAAAGACAAGATGTGGCTCATGGGCGACCGCAAACTGCCCGGCGCCGACAACTGCAACGAAGTCTGGTTCTCCCCCGACCGCGCCGCATGGACTCTGGAAATCGACCGCGCCGGCTGGTGCCCGCACGTATCGCCTTCGTTCGCCGTCTTCAAAACAGAATGTGGATCATGGACGGCACCGAAAACTTCTACGAAGACAACAACCAGACGCTCAAAAACGACGTGTGGTGCTCCCCCGACGGCGTCAACTGGCCCCAGGTCATAGACGCGGCGCCGTGGCCACCGCGCATGTGGTTCTCCCTGGTCGTCTACCGCAACCACATGTGGGTCCTGGGCGGCTGGGACAGAGAAGACGGCAACTTCGGCGACGTGTGGTATTCCAAAGACGGCGCCCATTGGACAGAACTAAAATCCGACACCATCTGGACCAAACGCCACGAACATTCGGCCTATGTATTCCAAGACAAAATCTGGGTAGCCGACGGCCACGCCGAACCCCTCAACAGCGAAGTCTGATCACTGGAAATACCCGAAACGTGGTTTGGCAAGGATTTTTAACGCAGCTTATTTTTTCAAACGCCATTATCCAGATAAACGATCGCTGAGCGGTTTGGGGGTGGCCTCAGAGAGGGTAATGTCTCGGAGCGGCACAGGATGTGCCGCGAGCACCGAAGGTCCGCCAACCCGAAGGGTTGAGCGCCATGAGCGAGAGGCCACCCCCAAACCGCGTTACAACGCCAACGTCTTATGAACAACAAAAACTCAGACACATATCTATTAACCGACGCACAAATCAAAACCTTCCACGACCAAGGTTTCATCGTCTGCCGCCAATTCATCCCACTGCATATGGTCGAAGAATTGCGAGTCGGCTACGACACCGCAACCCGGGGAGAAATCGAAGCCTGGAAAAACAGCTGGGCGCCGGAAAAAATCCTGCAATTTGGCATGCCCAATAAACACATTCCGGGCTGGGAAGGTCACCCCTATCTACACCGCATCGTCACAGCGGCCAAACAACTGCAGGGCGACGACATCGAGTACCGCTACGACCAGCTCATCTACAAACCGCCGGGCAACCCCGTCGAGCTGCTCTGGCACCAGGACGCGGGGTACGGCTGGCCGGGCAAAGCCAACGCCCGCGGCCTCACCTGCTGGCTGGCCTTCACCGCGGTAACCGAAGCCATGGGCGCGCTGCACTTTCTGCCCGGCTCGCACAAGAACGGCATTGTCGAGCACGTCGACGCCACCCACCGCAATCCCATCAACGCCGCCCTCGAAGCGCAAGCAGACACCACTGCGGCCATAGTGGTCGAATACGGCCCCGGCGATGTCACCTTCCACCACGGCCGCACGCTGCATTATTCGGCCGGCAACAGCACCGACCAACCCCGGCGCGGCCTGTCGACCCACCTGTGGCCCGACCCCAATGAATGACATCATCGCGCGATTTTAGCTGGCATTTGGTGAGGATTGTTTTTCGCAATAATAGCATCTTTCAAAACACAATTAACACTAAATAGTCCTTGATTCTTTCTGTTCGATATATTATTTCTAACGTTACCTGACCTCTCTATTATAGACCCCAACAAAATCAATTCTCATGAAAAAATAGCTGTGCATTTGCGCCGTTGCATTGGTTCAGAACTGCACCGGCACCGACTATATCGCCGACCCGCCCATGGCGGTAGAGCCGCGCATTCAAGTCAATCCGGATATGGCGGCAGTAGAGGTGGGAGCCAGCCGGACCTTTGAAGCGACCTATTTCGACGACATGGGGATGGCCGTTGCCGACGCACTCGTCCGCTGGTCGGTTTCGGACGAAGAAATCGGCACCGTGCACGGTTTGAGCGAGGGACAGGTGAAGATCGCCGCCCGCGGCGACGACGTAGTGAGCGACTCGGTGCTGGTGAGTATTGTCGACGACAGCGACCAGGTGGCGGTCGTGCGCGTATCGCCGTCCAGCGCCCAACTGCAACCGGGGGAAACGCTGCAGCTGACCGCCCAAAGCAGCAACGCCCGCGGCGGCCTGCTGGCCGACAAGACCTATACCTGGCGCAGTTCGGACGAGTCTGTGGTCAGCGTCGACGACAGCGGCCAAGCAACGGCGCTGGCCCCGAGCCAGGCAACCATCACCGCCGCGGCGGATGGTGTCGCGAGCAACTCGGTGCGCCTCACAGTGCCGGGCGGCGAGCGCACCGGCGCCTTCAAACCGCGCCCCGGCTCGCACTACATCTGCGAGGGCACCGCCATCTTGCGACCGGGCGATACGGGTGCGCTGGAACTGATTTTCGCCGACGATTTCCTGGTGAGCATGGGGCCGCGTCTGGAAGTGTTTCTGTCCACCAGAGATAGGGTCGATCCCAGCAGTCTCAATCTGGGTCCGCTGCTGAGCAATGAGGGCACTCAGAGTTATGCGCTGCCCGACGACGCCGATCTCAACTCGTACGATTGGGTGATCATTCACTGCGTCCCATTCAATGTCTCCTTTGGTTTTGCCCAATTTCGCTGAGGGCGCCAGAGGGGCCCAAACAGGAGATCTTTATTGAAGCGTTTAGTGGTTGTGCTCGCCGTCCTGGCGCTCTTACACGCCAATGAAGCCGCCGCCGGGGCCTGGACCCAGGCCAAGGGGAGCCGCTTTTTGAAAATTGACGCGCAACTGGTCCGCGGCAAAAGTTTTCGCGAAGTAAACGGCGGCAAAGTGGCCATCCCCACCCTCGCAGACTATACTACCAGCCTCTACGGCGAACACGGCCTGCGCGACGACCTCACCCTGGTCGGCTACCTGCCCTTTTTTAAACGCATCACCCTCAACAAGCAGGTGGGGCGCCCCAGCGGTTTTGTCTACTTTGAGGGAGACGACGTCACCGGCATGGGCGATGCCCTATTGGGCTTGCGCTACCGGCTGGCCCGCTTCGGGCCAACCGTCCTGAGCGCCGAGTTCGCTTTGGGCTTGCCCTTGGGTGAAGACACTCAGGCGAACGGCCTGCTCACAGGCGATGGGGAGTTCAACCAGAGGTTGCTCATACAAGCGGGGCATTCTTTCTGTCCGGTGGCCGCCTATTGCAACGTCGATCTGGGTTTTAATAATAGCATCAAAGGGTTTTCGGACGAATTGCTCTACGCCGCCGAATTCGGCTATACCTTTAAGGGACATTTGACCGCGATCTTGCGGGTGCGGGGTATCGAGTCGCGGGAAAACGGGGACGACGGGGTGGGCGGCGGCATGGGGGGCTCTACGCCAACAACCAGAGCTACCTCACCTACGGCCCGGAACTCATCTACGATCTGAGCAAAAGCGCCGGAATATCCGCGAGTGTGGGCAACGCGGGGTACGCCAGGAACGCGCTTGAGGCACCGGTCTTTTCTCTGGGGTTTTTCATCAAACAATAAACACCTATCTGTTCGATAGGCTTGTTGAAACAGCCTGCTGATGTGAAAGTCGCGGGGACCCGCCCCCATTTGTCTGCTGCATTTTTTCGGAATATCTTCTGGCCCCCTAGCGGCGTCTAATCATATATTATACCGCTCATCCGCCGCAAAGAAGGATAATCCGCTATGCAGATCGACCGCCAGCAGTTCATGGAGGACGGCTACCTCATTCTGCGCAACGTCGTGCCGCCCGGCCTGCTCGACGCCGTGCGCGCCGCCGTCGAGCACATGGTAGCGAACCGCCGCCAGCTCTCCGCCCAATTGCGCCTGCCCAACCAGCCCCCCGGTGGCACCTGGGCCGCCGCCGGCCAGCCGCGCCTCAACTTTGCCACCGACTGCGACGCCCAATCGGCCCTGGCCGTCGAATTCCTCCTGGGCGAAACCACCCTGGGCGTCTGCCGCCAGCTCATCGACGCCGAACACGTAGCGCTGCACTACATGGCCTGCATCTGCAGCGCCGACGAAATCGAATCGGGCCCGGCCGCCTGGCACCGCGACATCGGCCCCGGCGACCCGGCACCGCTCAACGGCATGATCGCCAACATGCAGCACCACGGCCCCAGCTATTTGCAGTGGAACATCGCCCTCTACCCCGACAGCGTGTTCTGGATTGTGCCGCGCAGCCACACCCGCGTCAACACCCAGGCGGAAAACGACCAATTGCGCGAAAACCCCCGCACCCCCTTGCCCGACGGCATGGCTGTCGAAATGGGCCCGGGCGACGGCGTCGTCTACACCCACCTGCTGCTGCACTGGGGCAGCCACTACAGCACCAATATGCGCCGCACCATCCACCCCGGCTACCGCCCCATCCACTTTGGCAAGGCCATGCCCAACGTACACTGGCGCCACTGGCAGCCCAGTTTCTACCACCACCTCTCGCCGGCGGCGCGCCAGCAATTTGAAACCTGGGACCAACTCTACCTGGAAGAATTCGACCGCATCGCCGACCTCTTCCACGCCGTCGTCGACGGCGATGGCAACACCTTCTCCGCCCGCTTCGCCGACCTCCACGCCTCGCCCCATGAACCTCTCGTAAGCCTGGTCATGCTCACCAAAATGGCCCACAAACTGCACCGCCTCAAACACAACGGCGAAAGCGCCGACGCCCTGTGGGGCATCGGCCGCGACTTCGAGTATCTGGGCAGTCTCTTCAGCGACGAGCAAGTCGCCACCCTGTGGCAACGCTTTGACGCCCTGGAACAAAAGCTCAAACTGCCGCAAGCCGTCGACCACCCCGCCTTCCAGCGCGGCCACTCCCCCTACGCCGACGACGACATGCCGGCAGATTTTACCCTGGAAGACTTCGTCGCCAGTTGGAACGGAGACGCCGCATGAACAAAGGGCTTCTCCCTTTATTGCAATATCCACTTTCCCTGCCGCCCCAAGGCGGCAGTTCCCACGAAAGGCTCTCTACATGAAAGAGTACCGCGTTGCCATCATTGGCCTGGGCGGCATGGGTAACCACCACGCCGAGGCCGTGCAGGCCGAGGAAAACTGCCAATTGGTCGGCGGCGTCGAAATTGATGCCGAGCGCGCCCGCGCCTGGGGCGAGCGCTTTGACGTAAACGCCCTCTACGACGACTACGAAAAAATGCTCGACGAGCTGGCGCCAGACATCGCCCTCATCTCCACCCAGGCGCCCCAGCACCACGGCCCCACCCTGGCGGCGGCGCAGCGCGGCATCCACATCTTTTGCGAAAAACCCACTGCCCTCAACCTCATCGAAGCCGACGAAATGGTGGAAGCTTGCCAGCGCAACAACGTCAAATTTGCCATCAACCACATCAAGCGCGCCAGCCTCTACAACCGCCACGTGCTCGATCTTCTGGCCAATGGCGAAATCGGACAGCTGGTGCGCCTGCGCGCCTTTGAAAAGGGCGGTCGCCTGGCCGGCAACGCGCTCATGGAAATGGGCACCCACCTCTACGACTGGGTGCGCCTCTTTGCCGGCGACGTCGAGTGGGCCCACGCCCACCTGGTACAACTCGACGGCCGCGAATCCACCGTGTACGACATCAAAGGCACCCAAGAGGTCAACCCCAAAGACCGCGACGCCGGCCTGGTGTTGGGCGAGCGTTGTTTTGCCACCTTCCGCTTTAAAAACGGCCTGCACGCCGAAGTCGAATACCTGGGCCAATCCCAGACCAACGACGGCGACTACGGCGTCGACCTCATCGGCACTGAGGGCCGCATCGCCCTGCGCGAAAGCGTCGGCACCTCCATGTTCGTGCACCAGGGCCAGCACCACCCACCCGGCGAGCCCTGGGAGCGCGTCCGCCTCGACGCCGAAGACCTCGACGAAAGCGGCGCCCCGCGCGACCGCGGGTCGCGACGCCTCTTTTTGCAACGCCTGATGCTGCGCGACCTCACCACCGCCATCGAAGAAGACCGTGACCCCTTTGCCAGCGGCCGCGACGGCCGCGACTGCTTGGAAATGATCCACCTCACCTGGGAGTCGCACCGCCAACAGGGCCGCGTCCCCTCACCCATCACCCCGCGCCAGCACCCGCTGGAGCGCTGGCGCCAGGACGAGGGCCTCGCCTAAACAAGGAAATCGCCCATGGGCATCTACCAAGACCTGGGCCTGCGCCCCATCATCAACGCCGCCGGCACCGTCACCCTCTACGGCGGCTCCATCATGGACCCCCGCCTGCTCGACGTCATGCTCGAAGCCTCGTGCCACTTCTGCCCCCTTGACGAAGTGCACCGGGCCGTCGGCCGCAAAATCGCCAACCTGCTCGACGTAGAAGCCGCCTACGTCACCTCCAGCACCGCCTGTGGCCTGGTTTTAACCACCGCCGCCCGCATGACCGGCACCGACCCCGACAAAATCGCCCAGCTCCCCGACACCACCGGCCTCAAAAACGAAATCGCCATCCAGCAGATCCACCGCATCGCCTTCGACCAGGCCATCCGCCTGACCGGCGCCACCTTGGTCGAAGTCCCCGGCACCCAGACCCCGCCCGCCGACGCCCTGCGCCAGGCCCTCAACGAGCGCACCGCCGCCGTCTTCTACATGCCCAACGCCATGGCCCACCCCGCTTCGCTCTCCATCGAGCAAGTTGTCGAAATCGCCCACGCCGCCTCGATCCTGACCGGGTAGCCGATATTGGTCCATTTAGGATGAGAGATTTTGGTCTAAAATA
>CAXGRO010000156.1:0-10385 GCA_964012055.1 uncultured bacterium | reverse complement strand
GAACGCGGAGGTGGAGCGTCAGAACGCGGAGCGTCAGCAGCGGATTGCGGTGGAGCAGCGCCAGAGCGCGGAGGCGGAGCGCCAGCGCGCCGAACGTTTATTGTTGCTTTCCATCGCCAACTCGCTGGCCAATGAATCGATCAAACTCCATCAGCGCGATGACCGCACTAAGCTCGCCGCTTTACTGGGCTTACAGGCTTACCAGTTTCATAATCGCAACGGTGGGTCGGCGCTTGATCCCAATGTGTACAACGCCCTGTTCCACTCGAACCGCGCACTGGGGCTGCAGGAGCGCCACCTCCTGCGCGGACACGAGGACGAAGTGCGTGCTGTGCTCTTCGATCAAATCGACGGTCGAGTGATCTCGGCCGCTGCCGATGGCAGCGTGCGGTTGTGGTCTGACGGCAGTGGTACAGGAGACCAGGTGCTGTACGTTGGCGGAGAGCCGATGCGCGCTCTGGTCCAGACCGCTCCATTTCTCGCCGCCGCTGACATGTCGGGAGCGGTGTGGTTATGGAATCTCGAGAAGATGGAGGCTGCTCCCAGGAAATTTGACGTAGCGGAGCGGGAGCCCTCCTCAGGGATCATATCTCTGGCACTCGACCGCTCGGGTGATCGGCTGGCGGCAGGGACTCTCGACGGCAATATCCGCGTGTGGTCGGTGGGAGACCGTGGCGTGAAATCGCCCCTATTGCGCAGCGAAGGGGGGCGGGCCTACGCCCTCGCTTTCAGCCCGGATGGACGCTGGTTGGCCGGCGGTGGTGAGGACGGTCAGGTTTTTCTGTTTGATGGCTGGGATGGCGATCGCGCGCCGTCGCGAATCCTGACGGGTGGCAATGGCAAAATTGGTGCGCTCCGCTTCGATCGTCAGGGGCAGCGTCTGGCGGCTGGACTGGCCGACGGCGATATTGTCGTCTGGGATTGGCGCGACGCGGAGATTGCGCCTGAAATTCTGACGGGCCATACCGCTAGCGTTACTTCCATCGATTTTTCTCCCGACGACAGCCTTTTGTGTTCCAGCAGTTTAGATCGTTCCGTGCGCGTGTGGGATGTGGAAGCGCCAGAAAACGTGCCACTCCTGCTCGAAAGTGACGCCTGGGTATGGGCCGCCGGATTTAGTGGGGACGGCAATCGGATCGTCGCCGGGGGCGCCGACAAGAACGTACGCATCTGGACGATTCGCACCGAGATCTTGGCCGCGGAGATATGCGGTCGGGTGGGCCGCAATTTAGATCCGGCCGAGTGGACTCGCTACATCGGCCCCAACACCGCCTATGAGAAAACTTGTCCTGGTATCGCAGCGGAGTCGAGAGAGTATAAAGGTGACTGAGGCGGAAGGATCAGAGAGGCCGCAGGAAGTTTCCTGCAGCACATGAAACTGCGCAATCAGCTGGTAGATACCTTTAATATTTATCCGGGAGAGGGGTGGCCCATTGCGCTGATGGCCGCGTATTCCTTCTTCATAGGTATCTTTCTGGCCTATTTTATTTCGCTGGCCAACGCGTTCTTCCTCGCTGAGTTCGGCGTCTCGTACCTGCCCCACGGTTATATTGCTTCGGGCATCGTGGGTTATGCGGTAGGCATAGCGCTGACCAGGATGCAGCGGCGTTTGTCCTTTCCCCAATTGTTGCAGGTCATACTGCTGCTGCCCCTAGTCATGACCTTCGCCCTCCGCACAGGTTTCTGGCTCACTTCCAGCAAATGGCTCGCTTTCAGTCTGTTCATCGTCATCGGTTCCAATATCACTCTCGTCTATTTTGTTTTCCGTAGCCTGTCCGGCCGTCTATTCAATATGCGTCAGGGCAAACGCCTCCTGGGCCTGATTAGCACCGGGGATGTGATTTCTTCCATTATCGGTTTCTTCTCCGTGCCCGTGCTGGCAGTTCTATTCGACGACGATACCAATTTGTTGCTGATTGCCACCGGCGCTCTGATGTTGGCTTTTGTCGTACTTAGAATTATGCTCAAGCGCTTCGCGGGGGAATTGTCTGCCGAACAGCAGGAGGCGCGCGATCAGGCGGACGCCGGATTCGCGGAATTGCTCAAGAATCGGTATTTGGTATATCTTTTCGCCGTGGCAGCTGCTGCGGTCCTGGGTTTTTATTACATCGACTATACCTTTCTGACTCAATTGCGCCAGCGTTTCCAAGATCGTAACTCGCTGGCCGAGTTTATTGGCATTTTCTACGGCATTATCCGCATTATCGAATTGCTCTTCAAGACGATTATGTCGGGGTGGCTGTTGAGCAATTACGGCCTCAGGTTCAGCCTGGCGAGCTTGCCGTTCTTGCTTCTCATCTGCATCGTCGTCGCCGTTGGCACTGCGGTCGCCGACGGTGTTGCCTTTCTTTTCCTGTTGCTGGCTTTTGGCAAGTTGATCGAACGGGTTCTGGCCAAATCTCTGTACGATCCCTCGGTAAATCTACTCTATCAGCCGTTGAGCGCCGCCATGCGCCTGCCCGTGCAGACCAAGGTCGAGGGTTTCGTCCAACCGCTGGCGGTAGGACTGGCGGGTGGTACGTTGCTAATTTTTGGCTGGATCGGCTCTTTCCAATTAGTGCTTTTCGCGCTTGTCTTATTGCTCGCCGGGTGGGGTGCCGCATCCCTGCTTATGTACCGGGAATACCGGCGGACCCTCTTGCGTAATCTGGAAGAAGGAGCGGGCGGAGGAAATCAATCTCTGTCGCGCGACACGTCGAGTATTGCTCTTCTTCTGGATCACCTGGAAAGTGGTCGAGAGGACAACGCCCTGCGCGCATTTTATTTGCTCCAAAATATCGCGCCGCTGGCCATCGACCGCTCGCTCGCGGCGCTGTGCTCCCATCCCGTCGCCGAAATTCGCTGCCATGCCGCGCGCTGGATGGGCGACGAGCGTAATATGGTTGCCCGCCAAGAAGTATCTCGGCTGGCCCAAGCCGATACCGATCCCCAGGTGCGTGCGTGGGCGGCACGGGCCGTGGCCGAACTCGACAAAGCCCTTGCGTCATCGTCGGCAATGTTTGAAGCCCGGGCAGCATCAGCGCGGCCCTCCGACCGCGCCGATGCTGCCCGCCTATGCGCCCAGCGGGGCGATGTCCAAGACGCCTCGCTACAGCTGGCGCGGTTCGCCGACGATGAGCGGCCAGAAGTGCGTGGCGCGGCCTTGACGGCGGCCGGGCGGCGCGGATCGCCCGACCTGTGGCCCCTCGTCCTCAAGTATTTAGACGATCCGGCCTGCAGCAGTCTGGCCGTAGATGCCGCTACCGCCGCGGGTGCCGATTTGATCCCGGCCATGAAAAGCTGTATAGCAAATTCGGCGCATGGACCAGTACTCTTGGCGCGCGCCGTGCGCGTCTGTGGCATGATTGGCGGGAATGAGGCAGAGGAGTTGTTGCTCGGATGGTTCAACTATCCGGACCGACAGGTCCAAACTGAGGTGCTGGCGGCGCTGAAAATGTGTGGCTACCGGGGTCGGGGCGAGCACTATGCTGCGCTCAGGCAGAAGATCGAAGAGACGGTCGGCAACGCCGTCTGGATTATGGCTGCCCTGGCGGATCTCAGTGCCCAAAAGGAGCTGGATTTTCTGGTAGCCGCGCTGGGAAGCGAACTCGACAGCAATCGGCGGCGCATCTTCCTTTTGCTTTCACTGATCTACGAGCCGCGGTACATGCAGTTGGTGAGTGAAAGTTTTCAGAGTGGCAGCGGGGACGGCAAGGTCTACGCCCTTGAACTAATCGATGTCTTTGTCGCGCGCGAGTTGAAAAATTTGCTCTTTCCGATGCTCGAAGATCTATCTCTGAACATGCGTTTAAAACGTCTTGGTTCCTTTTGCCCGCATCAGCGTCTGGAGCCAGTCGACCGCATCAAGGACATTGCCAATTGCGAATTCACTAGGGTGAATCGCTGGACCAGGGTCTGCGCCCTGTACGCCCTGGGCCGTCTGCCCGGAAGGCAGGTGGCCGACGAACTCGTCGCCCATCTCTTCAATCCCGATCCCGTGCTACGGCAGACTGCGGCACAGAGCGTGCACGAAATGGATCGTGCTGCTTTGGCGGCGCACGCCACCAAGCTCCCGCCGTCCGTGCGTCGGAAATTGGATCGCCGTTTTGGCGCCGGAGCTGGCGAACATCGATCGGATATTGAGAAGGTTTTTTTGCTTCAGGATGTGTCCCTGTTTGCGGCAGTGCCCGCGCAGGCCTTGATGGAATTGAGTGCGGCGATTGAAACGGTCAACTGTGCGGCTGGGATGTCCGTTTTTGTCGGTGGTGACGGCGACAAAAAGATTTACGCCATCATCGAAGGCCGGGTGCAACTGCACCTCGGCGAATCTACTGTTGCCGTGCTGGCAGCGGGCGAAGTGTTGGGCGCCATAGCCCATCCACATGTGGACTGGCAGTCCGTCGCGGCGACCGCGGAAGCGGACGCACTTCTACTGTGCATGGATCGCTACGGTTTTTACACTGCCGTAGCCGATCACATCGAGGCGGCGATGGGCCTGATACGCGTCGGCGGGTGCGCCGCGCCGGTGGAGACATTGGGTGAATCCCGTGCCACTTTGTAGAGCCATTCGCGATATTGAATTCCGCCTCCTATACGCGTGGTTTGCGCTGTCCTCTGGAGCGCTTCTAAGTTGTTGTTTACAAGACAAAGAGGAAGCGCAGGGCGATATTGCGCCTGTTCTGCGGGATGCGCGTGGCTAAGTGATCGCCGCTGGCCACCTGCAGGCCCGGATGGAAGTACTCTCTGTCCAGCAGATTGTTTACCGTCATTTGCACATCCAACCCGGATGCCAGTTTTCGATACGTGATTGCGGCATTGAGCACAGTGTAGGCTTCTATATGGTCCAGGGGGTTGGCACGCACTGTAGTCGCGATTCCCGTGCGGCGCTTGCCCACGTGGTTGAGGCGCAAGTTGACGTTGAGGCGTTGCACAAAGAGGGCATTGAGCCCAAGGTTAAAGCGGTGGCTGGCTATATCGCCGATGCGAACTTCGCGGGGAGCGCCGTGCTCGTCCACCAGTAATTTGCCCTTTTCATCGCGCGGTTCCACATTTACGGGATGGGTGTAAGTGTAATTTCCGTAGGCGCTGTATTTTATCCCCTTGTACCTAATTTCTGCCTGGATTCCGCGGATGCGCAGTGCGCCAATGGCTTGGTTGCGAGTCGTTGTGGTGCCGTCTTCCAACACGACCTGAGTCTGTCCCACGACATCGCTGTACGCGGCGTAATAGAGCACGGCATTGACGACCAATTTGTTTGCAAACTGCCGACTTGCGCTCAAGTCGATATTTTTTACGGTCTCCGGTTGCAATTTGGGATTGGCGATGCGAGTGGGAGTGGAAGAGAATTTGGCCCAGTTGGAAGCTGCTTTAAATGCCTCGGCATAAATTATTTTAAACACATAGTCGGCCGGTGTGTACACGGCCGCGAGGCGCGAATTAAAGACCGTGCCATAACCGCCGGTGGCGCGGCTCTGATTATTGTCTACACGTCCACCAAGCGTCAATCTCAAGTTCTCTCGCACTTGGTATGCGGCTTGGGAGTAAATCCCATAATCTCTACTGACAAAATGATTGCCCCCATCTATGGGGCGGTGGTTGCCTGTTTCAGAAGGGTTGGATTGGGTCGATACCACGTAATTTCCGGGAATGAGACTGTTCCGGACCTCGATGCCACTGAGCAAATTAAAGTTTGCCGCAGGAGAATAGACGGCCTTTAGTTCGCTGCGCAACTCCTTGGACATTCGATAGAAGAACAGTCTGTCGTAGTGGGCGGCGGTGCCGGTTAGCAAATCTTCTAACTCAAGGCCGCCGTTGGTGGAGGCATAGCTTTTAAAGACGAAGATGGTATTTGCTTCGTCCACGGAATGCGACTTAAAGCGGTTAAAGAAGGACAACAGCAGGTCATCGCCGAAGGCCCTATCGTATTGGGCATAAAAAAACACGTGCCGGGGGATCCATGGGGCCGGTGCTTCCGTATTGTCGGTGAACCATCCTGTGGCCCATTCCTTCCGGCGCCAGGTCAGCAGTCCCAGACTGAGATCCCCAAAGCGTAGTTTGCCGTCCAGGAGCCAGTCGTTGGTGCGATTTTCGAATGTGATGGGCCGTCCACCGTCTCCCGTGGCCAGCGCCGCAGAATCCAGGTCGGCGGCGCTGAGGGCGCCGGCCTGAGTAATTTCGATGGCAGTGGCCAGGCCGTCTTCGTTGCGAATTGCGGTGAAATAGGCGTGGTTCTCCAGTCCGTGTTGGTCTAGGAAGTCCTGAGCGCGATAGGTACCGTTGTCTGCTACCCCGTTGATGGCCAATTTGTTTTTATAAAATGCTGGAGTATTGGGGCGAAAATCCCAAGCTTCATAGTCCGAAAGGTCCATCTCGTCGGAGGTGAAGATTCTGCCGGTCAGAGAAAAGGACAGCCCTTTCCTGCGCCCCGCCAGCGTGAGGTCGGCATAACGGGTGTTCCAGGTGCCGATGCCGGTCTGAATACGGAGACTGGCGCTGGCACCTTTGGCCAGGACTTCTTCGGGTTTTTTGGTAATGATATTAACCACTCCGACATAGGCGTTGGGGCCGTACATGGTCGAGGCCGGTCCGTAAACCACTTCAACTTTCTTGATATTGCTGAGCGGATACTGTCGCGAAACATTGGCAAAATTGGTCCACAAATCGTTTTCTTCCACTCCGTCGACGAGGAAGAGGGTTCTGTCGGTTCCGTTGGCGCGGTAGCCCCTATGGTATAAAGTTGAGTAGAGCACCCCATTGCCTCGCGAAATATCAAAGCCCGGCAGATCGTGGAACAGAGCTTCCAGATCAAGATACCCGCGCCGGAGAATTTCTTCGGCGCCAATCGCTATGACCGTCGCTGGCGCTTTCAGCAGGTTTTCGCTGTTTTTGGACACGGAGGTTACCAGGTTGCTAGAAGCTTCCAGGCGGGCTATTTCCACCATTTTGGCAAATTGTGGAGGATCTCTCAGAGTGGGTTCGAAGCTCGGGACGAGAGCGAATAGGTCGATCACGGCGCGCTCAGCCCGCTCAAAGTGGTCAGTGGCGAGATAGGTTATGGCCAGTAGTCGATGAATCTCCACCCGTTCTTTTTTGGACATTTGCACATTGCCGGAACACGGTTCCAGGAGTTTGATGACCTTGTCCAGGTTGCCGGAGATGTAAAGCCGCTCGGCCTCGACACGGGCCTCGGTACATCTGTTCTTGGCCTCTCCCGGCGTGGTTGCAAATAGGCCTGGGATCAACGCCGCACAGAAAATTTGAGCGATCTTTAGCAATTTTTTGGCATCGTATATATGCATCGCGCATCAAATGAATTGTTAATAAAAAACGACTCGCGTAATCACCAGCAGGGATCCCAACAGCAATGGCCAGTAGATGAGTTTGGGAATCAGGTTCTCTCGGTAGGCGATGAATTTGATGTTTTGGGTAGAGCGCGTGAACACAATGGAATTGATGGAGACGGAGAGCAGCAGGAAATAAATTAAAAAAAAGAAATAATCCAGGTATATGATCTCGGAAACCTGCAGGGAATTCCTGATGTCGATTTGTGAGAAGATTACTATGAAAAAGAAGGCTGCGCAGAGTTCGACAATGCCAAATCCACTGAATCCCAGCAGGTTGTTGTCTCCACTTACCCGTGAGGAGGCCATGACCGTAAAGACAATGATGGCGACCACGATGAGGGGAACAATATTGGTGATGAAGGGAGCCATAAAATGCCGCTGAATCACCACGTTAAAGTAGAGTTCGGGCCGTAGATCTCCGCCAAATTCCGATTCGATGCCAAAAGTGGTGTTGTACACATTAAATTTATAATCGAAAAAACTGGCACGCAAAGACCAGTTGGGCAGGACGAATTTCTTTTCCAATCCTGGCAGCGAAGTAGGGTTGATGATCTTGTAGGAGGGCAGGTCGGGAATCAGGATTACGCGCCGGTGAAAATCCTTGTGCCACAGGCGGAGCCAAACGGTCTGCTGGTCGAATGGATAGTGGTGGTAATCAAAATTCTCCCGTACCGAGACCTGGAAATACCAGCCGATGACTTCGCGGTCGCCCAGATCTTTCCTGTAGGCTTCTTCGATGTGCAGAACTTCAGCATTGGGTTCGGTCTCGGCAAAAATAAATCCTCGGGAGATGCTCTCGCCGTCGGCGTAGGTGGTGTCGCCCTTGCTGTAGGTCTGCCAGATATAACCGCTCACCATGATGTTGTACGCGGTTTCGAACTGAATGTGCTGAATGAATACTCCAGTGGGGACGTAGAGCGTTTTCTGTTTGGTTTTTTCGGCGATGTTATTCTGCTGTTCGATGAAGTGTTTCAGCACGGCCTCGTTGACGATCATCAGATCGTTTTCGTGCCGTTCGTCGATTGGCGGTTTGTTTATCGTGCGGTGCCATATGAAGTAGATGCTGGCGATAAAGATCACCGAGGCTGTTATAGAGACGAGCCAGTAGTATTCTGCACCGCCTTGAAAGATCTGGATCATGAGGATCATCAGGATGATCACGAAAGAAGACGATCCCACAATGAGCCAGATTCGATTTATGCTTTCCCGGTGGTAGTCGCTGGCGGCGCTTTCGTCGAAGAGGTGCAGACCCGCAATCCAGTTGCTCGATGGTATGGGTTCGAAAAGCATTCGAGATTCTTGTTGGGTCTCCGGAGTTTTGGTTTCCACCCTCACAATTTCACCGCGCAGTACGCGGGGGCCAATGTCCGGGAGTGTCTCGGCCAGATTTTGCTGGTTCTGGACCTGGTGGGAAATGGGGTGGTGGATGTAGGTACCTCTGCCGGAGAGAATGAAACCGTAGCCGGATTGGCCGGACGGCAACGACGAAGAGACGATGTTCTGCAGTTCCATCGGCGAGAGATTAATTGCTACTATGCCCCGGTTCTGGCCCTGGGAATCGCGGACGGGAGCGCCGTATTGGATCAGAACATCGCCGCTCTTCTTGCCGAAAAAGGGCTCGACCCACACCGCCCCTTGCGCCAGCGGTTTTTTGAACCAGTCGTTTTCGGTGTAATCGTAGTCGAGGAAGACCAATTCATGGCGGTCTCCCGTTTTGAGATATAGCGGGGCAAAATATTCTCTGTTCTCGTCAAATTTATACTTCTCAAAAGC
The DNA here is from genome assembly GCA_964012055.1 of uncultured bacterium. Classification (GTDB taxonomy): domain Bacteria; phylum Latescibacterota; class UBA2968; order UBA8231; family UBA8231; genus CAXGRO01. The sequence continues at coordinate 1,290 of CAXGRO010000156.1, read as the reverse complement.
GACAAATAGACCATCGATATAGTCAAATTTCGCCACGTCCTCACCCAGACGTGCCAACAAGGCGGTAGAATCCAGCCGACCCTGACTCAGATCCTCGGCGATTTGTTTGGCAATGTCCATTACCGGCGGCAGTTTCTGTTCTATCGCATAGGCAAAACGTTTAATTTTTGCACGGTCCTGACGTACCACCGCCGCCTCGTGTTCCCGCTTCTCGTCGTACAAGCTTAGAGCATAGAAAGCAGATACAATAAAGTTGATTGCACCCAGTATCGCCAGGCCCCATATATATTTTCCGGAAAATTGTGCTCTGCCCATCGCTGCTGGTTTCTTATCGATTAGGAGACGTCAAGATATTAATTTTACACCTGAAGAGTTTCGCATGTTTTCATGGTCCCGAAATCTACTATACACCAGAGAAAAGAGCAAAATCCACTTTTTGACGTCTACCTGATTGACAGACACTTCTCTAAGACGTCACCATTTTCGTCAGCTCCCTCTTGAGAAAAGAGAGTGGCACTGACTGCGTTCAATTCCAAGTGGAAGTGTGTGTCCCGGTATCGATTTGTGGTGGAGAACTACCGGGAATTTTTATTTAGCAGTCTTGTTTAGTTCCGCGAAATTTCAACAGCAAGACTTATTCTCCAGTACTTCCAACACCCTTTTCCTTGGTATTCGTGGTTTCACAACATTTCTGTATCAAGAAGGCTAAGAGTTAATCCGGAATGACGGGCGTCGAATGCGCGGGACGAACAAATATCTCCCCAATTTCATTTATAGTCGCTATTCCTATTGCGACGCTAAGCATCAATTCTTGTTATGCGTTACTTTATCATCGATATTGGTGTTGCTCTTCATCATACGACCCCATTTCTATTTTTCGTTTGTTTGTTAAACCGATAGTTGACTCTATACAACGGTTCAGAAGCCAAAATCGGATGGCGCAAAACCTACCTATCAAGGGAAGACACCACAGCGCCCTTCCTCATTAGAAGATAAAAAATATAAAAGAGATATAAGGTCCAAACAGCATTTAGTTGATGATCCTAAAACAGCACCAGACAAGCCACAACGTATCGTAAGTCAACGCAAATGCTATGAGAGTAGAAGTCCCAAGGAACAATTCAAAGAGGCCCAGCAAGCTCTCACCACTGAATTAGAGAATAATTTGCGACCAGCAAGCCTGCATTGGTTCCAAGGTGCAATTATAACCGCAGAAGACGCAGACCAACTGACTATTTCACTTGGTCATGAACAAGTAGAATGGGTGCAGGACCAATACTCGGGCTTGCT
>CAXGRO010000155.1:0-10407 GCA_964012055.1 uncultured bacterium | reverse complement strand
GGGCGCTTTTGTGGTGGCGGGCACCTGGCTGGTTATTGATTATTTTACCGGCCAGCAGGGCAACTTCACCCTGGTGTGGTAAAATGTAGAATTTTAAGTGAGCGTTGAATGGCCCCATCTAATAAATCTTTTCTAGGCGACGCCGGGCATTTCATAAATTCGTTTCGCGCCATCTATCTCAACAACCCAGACGGCCGCGCTTTTTCCTTTACCGCACATCGCTATATGTGGCCGACGCACTGGGAAGGTGACGGCCACGTGAGCATTTGTGGCCCGGACGGCGCGGAAGTGGGGCGCGGCGAGATTGCCGGCGCTGCAGAGGGGGTGACGGTTGATGTCGATTGCGGTGCCAAGGGTGTATATGCCGCCCGCGTGGAAGGGTTGGGGTATCGCCTCATGTGGTTTGAGAGCTCCCTGGAGCAAATGGTGCTCGATTGCGGTGATTGGGAGGGGAGACAGGGGCGGCAGAATACTTTTGACCTGCACACGGTCACGGTGCCGCGGCGCTGGTATTTTTTTGTGCCCGAAGGGGTGACAGACTTTCAGGTGGGCAGCACGCACGGCAGCGCCCACCGCCAGGATTCGGGCCTGGTGGTCTACACCCCGCGCGGCCAACCGGTGGCGGCGCATTTTGGCAGCCGGCCGCGGGCCTGGGGCGCCGCCTTTGGGGAGCATTTTAACATGACGCCGGCCTGGGATTTTGTCGAGCGAGATCCGCAGATGCACGTCATGGAGATTGAGACCGATCCCGGCAGCACCGGCTGCTTCTGGTCTATTTGGGCCTGCGGCGGCGATGGCCATTGCTACAGTCCGTTCCAGATCGTGCTCAATGGGGTGCCCACCTATCTGTCCAGTATGCCGGAGCAGTGGTTTAATCCGCATACCGGCCGGGCGGCGCCAGTGGTGCTGTACGACTACCACGCGGGGCCGGCGCAGCGCATCAGCGAAACGTTTTGTGCACCCTGCCCGCTTTTGGGCGATACCGACACGGGTATGCGCGGCGGGCACGCGGTTTATTTGCACAATTCTGAGAACAGGCCCTTCGACTTTTGCGCCGCCGGCTACATCATTGCGGACGAGGAATACCTTTCCGTGCGGTTTAGCGCCAACGGTCCTCAAGGCGAGGAACTCGCCCAATCCCAAGGGAGATTCACCCATAGGTCGCCACCCGACCCGGCCACCATTAACGTGCCGGCGGCCGGGCCGGGTCTCTACAAAGTGGAAATTGATGCCGCCCGCTGGTTCGGCTGGAGCGAACCGGTGATGCCCACCGTGCTGGCGGGCCGGGCCACGGCCGACGGCGGGGCGCGATTTTCGCTGATGCTGGCGCTGGGGCGCTACTGGTTTTTTGGCGTGCCGGCGGGGACCCGAGAATTTAGCATTGGCGTCGATTTGTCGGATGTGAATCACGTTTTGCACGTGGAGGTCCACGGGCCGGATCGGCTCGTCCAAGTTTTATACGCGCACGGCGGTGCACCTCAGAGAGTGGGGGTGCCGGTACCCGAGGGATTGGACGGCAAGGTGTGGTTTTTAAAGCTGTCGGTGGGCAGCGCCACCCGCCTGCTGGGACAGGGGGCTCAAAATCGACGCACAGTGCAGATTGATCCCGATATAGAATTGCACGGCGTGCCGGGATACATTGCGCCCACCTGGGAACAGTGGTTTAACCCGCAAGATTTGATTGCGAGATGAAGCCGGTAGATGAGAAAAGGTGTGATTTGTAAATATTCTTTCGATATGTTTAGTAATGCAAGGTGTTTTCTTCAGTGATTTATGAGTGTAAATATGAGTTGGCAAAAATCGCGCTTCGTTAAAAAACGAGAATTTGCAAAATAAAGCCACACGTCGCGTTATTAATTTGCAAAATATCAATTTTTGCATTTGTCAATACTGTGGACACTTTTTCGATCTTGAGCGGATTTTTGTAAGGTTGAAAATTAGTAAGTGATTATTTAACAACAAGTTACATATTTCAATATCTATTTACCTAAGCCGTTATTTATCAGTAACTTACAGAAAGTGTCCACAGTATTGTTTGTCAAAGTTTTAAAAATTTAGTCATAAATTTATGTTGATTTGCCGTTTAACTTATATTATCATAAACGATACTGTGGATACTTTTTCGATTCTGGGCGTGTTTTCATAAGATGTAAATCCGTAGATTACTATTTATCAACAAGTTATTAATTTTTAATACTGAATTACTCGAATCTTTTATTTATCAACGATTTACAAAAAGTGTCCACAGTATTAATAGACCGAATACGTTCTTTTTTACGTTTACGGCTATTTTTAGACGTTGAATTGCGATGTAATTCTGCTCAGATTTTTGCTGATTGACAAAATTGATTGTCATTACAGGGCTGTGCATACAACCGCAAGTAGACATTTGTTCAGAAAGGGGGTGAAGAGGAAGGCAGTCAAAGCGTTTTAAGCTCTCTAAATCTAAAATATTCCAGATTCAGAGAGTTGGGTGGAAGAGGTGAGGCAATGAAAACGATTTGTTTTCTACTCATTCAAAAATGTTTGAGAAAGGATAAGAAATGACACGTTCCATTACTGCTGCCGCTCTGGCTCTCACTTTGAGCTTGTCGGTCAGCGTTTCGGCCCATTCGCCCGAAGATCTAATTCTCCCGGCCTTCCAGTGGCCGGCCGGTCTTGAGCCCACTTTGGACGGCTTGGGCAACGAGTACGAAATCATTCCCAGCTTGTACTGGCAGACCACCGAAATGTTTCCCGACACCCAGGGCGGCCGTGAAATCGATGCGTCTAACTTTGACGCCCGCGCCACGGTGACCTACAGCCTGGGGACCAACCGGCTCTATTTCTACAGCGAGGTCTTTGACGACTTCAACCGGCCGGGCGACACCTGGCAGATTTTGCTCGACGGCGACCACACCGGCGGTGAGTGCTATCCCGGTGGCGACGACGGCGAGCGCCTGAACGGCTCGCAGTGCTACCAGACCGAGACCTACAATAATTGGGGCGAGTCGCTCCTGGGCACCGAAATTGTGCACTTCTTCTGGGGCGCTGCCACCTGGCTGCCCGAGGTGGGCTGGTACAACGCCGCTGCCACTTTTGAAGGTGAGCTCTACGGCCCGGGTACCACCTGGTTGGAAATCAAACAGGCGCCCACCAACGACATCAACCCCGCCGGCATGGACCAGTCGATTGAACATATCATGAACGAAGGTGAGATCATCGGCATCCACTACAACTGGATGGATTACGACGTGGGTTGCCGCGCTCCGCGCGAAGGCGAAGACTGCAGCGGTTGGGATGCGTTCTACAACCTAAGCCAGAGCGACATCGGTTTCCGCAGCGCCGACGGCACCACCGACTTCTTTCTGTCGCCGGTGGACGATTCGGTTGACTTTGGGGCTATCCCCACTGCGGTTGAGGCCAAGACCTGGGGCCGCATCAAAGCCGATTTCGTCGATTGAGATATTCCTTAAAACCCTAAGGAACGTCTTAGTTTTTTGCTGCCTGGCGTGCCCAACGGCGCGCCAGGCAGCGCATTTTGACCCAGGGGATTGCAGCCTGTGATCTTATTACTTCGCGCACTTTCTCTCCTTGTTCTGGCGCCGACTCTGGCCTGGGGCCTCACCATTTATCGCGTGGCCGGTTACACCCTTCCCGAGCCCGAGCTGGCCAACAATCCGGGGGTGGAATTTGTGCAGTTGACCTGGGAGGAATTCGCCCAGGGCGCCGAGGGCGTCATGGACGGTTTGGAGATTACCGAAGCAGGCCGCATCGCGCCCATTTTTATTCCGGCGGGCGAGAATCTGGCGGTGACTTCCTTTGATAGAGGCGGCGGCACCGGCAGTTGGAAGTACGATTTCCTTACCAAAGGTGAAGCCATCGATAAGATCGCCGACGGCGATCCGTCTACCTATCTCGAACCGGCGACGTTGGTGGCGCGTTCGGAGTCGGCGCTGGTCTACGTAGATCTGGGCGCCCGTTTTCTGGTGAGCCGGGTGGTCATCTACCCTCGTCTGGACCACCCCGAACTTCTCATAGAAGATTATACCCTCTACGAATTGCTCAAGGGCAGGACGCGGGCACGGGGCCAGGATGTTATTTGGCGCGGAATCGATAATCGCAACCCGAGAATCGAAATTAATTTCACCCCCCGATTTCTCGAACTGCTGCAACTGACTGTGGGCAAGAATGAGGGGTGGGAGATTGCCGAGTTTGAGGTATACGGAGAGGGGTACGTTTCGCGAGGTTTGTATACCTCGGTTCCATTCGAACTCCCCCAGACCGCCAGTTTGGGCGAAATCCGCTGGGGCGGCTTCAAAGATACCGAGGCCAAATTGACCTTCCGCACGCGCAGCGGCGTTACTGCGGATCCCAATCGCTACTGGCGTTTTACCGGCCGTGGCGGCGAAAAGACCTTCCGCGACGAGCAGGGGCGGCCGTTGACGGCCTCTGGCTACGATAATCTGAAAGGCAATAAGGCCGGCATTACTACCGACCTCGACAATTGGAGTTTCTGGTCGGGTGCGTACGACTTTGGCGACAGCCTGGGCACGGCGATCACCTCGCCGGGGCCGCGGCAGTTTATCCAAATGCAATTGGACTTTGAGCCCAAGGGACTGGCCGGGGCCGGCATCGATTTTATCGAGTTTCAGGTGAGTCAGCCGCCGGTGTCGGGACAGGTGATCGGCGAGATCTGGCCGGTCGAGGTAGAGCCAGGCCAGGAGACGTCCTTTGTCTATGCTATGTTGCCCAATTTTGTCGGGGGCGAGAGCGGCTTTGACCGCCTGGTGCTGGAGACGCCGGGGCAGTTCACCAGCATAGATTCGGTGCGCGTCAACGAAGAATTGCAGGATTGGCATCTGGCCGAGACTTTGCAAGACCAGCGGGCGGTGTTGGAAGTGCCGCGCATGGACCGCAGCAAGACGGGCAGGGTGGTAGAGGTTTTCTTTAAGGCGCGAGTATTCCGCTTTGGCACGGTGTTCACCGGCCAGGTATTCGACAGCGAGCGCCCCTTAGAAGTAGGGCAGGTGGTGGAGGACGGGGATGTGACGTTTAGGATCGACAGCAACCAGCGCTCCGTGGGCATTCAATTGGGCGGCAAGATCGTCAGTCAGGTAGCGGCCAATCCGGCGGCGGTTACGCCCAACGGCGACGGGGCCAACGACCAGGTCCGCATCGAATACACGCTGCTGGAGTTGGCCGGTATCGGGGAGGTGGAAGTGGGCATATACGATTTGGCGGGGCGGCGGGTGCACCAGGTTTATCGGGGCGAGGACAGTAGCGGCCAGCACATACGCCTGTGGGACGGTGTGGGGGAAGACGGCCAGGTGGTGGCGCCGGGCACGTACATCTACCGGGTGCAGGTGGGTACGGACCATGGGAAGGAAGAGCGCAGTGGGTTGGTGTCGGTAGTGTATTGAGCAAGATGTAGGGTTAACACTACCAATTCGCTTTTTACTTTTAGACGACGTTTTATTTCGATTTATTACGCGACCGTTATTACGCGACCGGCATTTTTTAATAAATGACCAGATGCGCTCTTTAGGGAGGGAGCTGAATGGACAGTATTTATTTGAGATGGGCGGGGTGTGGCCACTTTGACGTTATACTGGGCGATGTCAATATTGCTTTTGACCCCTACCTCTTTGGCGAAGATCTGGAAAACGCCGAGCCCATTTTCGACTATATCTTTATCAGCCACGAACACTTTGATCACTGCCACCCCAAGACCCTGCGCAAACTGTGCCAGGGCGACCGCTTTAAAAAACTCTATGTGCCCATCGGGTGCCTGACTCCCAACGAGCCCATCGACAAAAATTACGGCGACGCCGCCTTTGAGCGCGATCTGCCCATCACCAAACACATTCCCGCCGACAAGGTACAGGTGGCGTACCCCAAATACCAGGATGTGGAGCGCTACGGCGAGCGCCAATTTCCCGGCCCGTTTGAGTTTGATCTGGGCCCCATTCAGGTGGAAGTATACGAGAGCGGCGAGAGCGCCCGCCCCGATTTGGCCACCTGCGCCTACCTGGTCACCCACGCGGAAAAAGATTTCTCCATTTTCCACACCGGCGATTTGCACGGCGCCTACCCGCCGCTGGAAAACTTGCGCGGCCGGGTCGACTACCTGGTGCACATGAAAACGCCCATGGGCCCTTTGATTGATGCCGTCCAACCCAAATTTGTCATTCCCACGCACTACCGCACCGACCGCGAGACCGAGCCCATTCCAGCGGGCCATTGGCCGCCCAATTTGACAGACGTCAATGCCTTTTTGGAAGATTTGCGGGAGCAGATCGACGGCAGGGCTAAGATGTTGCCTTTTACCGCGCCCGTCCGCTACGAAGTGGAGATGCCATCCAAGAGGGTCAAGTGGCAGTGGGAGTGGTACAATTCGTGGGACATCCCGGCCTGGAGGGAAGAATAAGTGGACCGATGGCAAGGGCAAAGGCATCAGGTGCAATATAGATGATGAGTAGTGCGATTTACAGAGTTTTCGTCGCTGTGCTGATTTTGTGGGTTGGGTCCGTTCAAGCGCAGACCATTACCATGGGCGAAGGCGGGCGGCAGTGGAGCGGCGGCGGCGGCGAGATCACGCCGCAATTCAGATTGACCAACACCGAACTGGGCAGCGGCAATACGCCGGGCGGCGTGATCGACTTTGAGTTTGAATCCGGTTGGATTTTCCCGCAACAGATCGACACCGGCCGCAATCTGGCCTTCGGCGCCGCCGAGCGCGGCGGCGGTATGTCGTCGCCGCTGCCCTCGATCAGCGAGGCTTCGCTGGTGGCCATGATCGACGAAGATTCGGAGACGGCCTTCCGCCGCAAGGCCACCAGCGCTGGCGAAGTGGTCATCGCCCGTGGCATTATTATGGATTTGGACCTGGGGGCGCGCTTTGGCGTCAACCGCATTCGTTTTTTTCCGCGCAACACAGTGCGCCAGAGCCGGGAGTTTAAATTCGAAAACGATTTTATGCGCGGCTACGCGCTCGATTTGAACGACGGCAGCGAGGAGACGTCGGTGGAAGGGCGGCCACAGTACACCAATTTCGTTCGCGTCGAGGACAATACCGAAGCCGTCGTCGATTTGCCCATCCCCCTGCAATTTGTGCGTTTTGTGCGGCTGGTGTCTCTGTCGAATATTGGTTTTGAGGTCGACGAGATAGAGGTATTCGGCGCCGGCTTTGTGCCCGAAGCCCAGTATCTGTCCGACATCTTCGACCTGGGCGAACTGGCCAATTGGGGCAATCTGCGCTGGACCGAGCAGCGCGAGGGGGTGGCGGGTTTATCGGATGTGCGCATTTTTACGCGCACCGGCCGCGATACTACGCCCTTTATTTTTAACCGCATCAACGACGACGACCGCGAAGTGCCCTGGAAGGCAGACGCCGAAGTCAACGGCATTTTGCTCGACGAACTGACCGTTGACGAGGCTTTCGACCAGTACAACTCACAGCCCCTGTCGGTGCGTCAGAGCTTGACGCTTACGGAAGATGATCACGGGAATTTGCCGACGCCGCGAAAAGCGCCCCTAAGGGACGATGTGATCAATTGGAGCAGCTGGTCGCCGCCCTATTTGTCGGCCGAGGGCACGGCGGAGAACGGCACTCCCATCGTGTCGCCGGGGCCGCGGCAGTATTTTCAGTTCAGGGTTGATTTTTCCAGCCGCGATTTGCTGGCCGCCGCCGGCGTGGGGGCGCTGTCTTTTGATTTTTCCAGCCCGGTGCCGGCCGAGCGCATCGTCGGCGAAATTTTCCCCCGCGAGGTGGCCGCCGGCGAAGTGGTGGAATTTACCTACGGCGCGCGGGTAGTCATCCGCTCGCAGGACACCGGTTTTAACCGCTTTGAAATTTCTTCGCCGAGCATCTTTGCCGGCATCGGCCGCATAGAGATACTCGATGAAGGCGACGAATTGGTTGCCGGGGAAGATTTTGACGTGGCGTTCGACGAGGTGCAATTGCCTTTTAGCAAAGGCGATTTTAGTATTGAGAGTGCCGCCGACGGCCGCTTTGTCGTGGGTTTTCCGGAGGTCGCCGACGGCGATTTGCTCAAGATCACTTTCAGGACCTCGGTGCTGCGCTTTGGCCAGGGATTTTCCGGCCGCGCCTGGCTGGTCGACCCCGCCAACCCGGACGAAGTGCAATTGCCACAGCAGGTGGTGCCGGGCAACGCGGGCCAATTGGGCAGCGAAGACGTGGACCTGCGCCCGGTGGGCAGCGAAGACTTGACCGCGGTGGACAACAATCTGGCGGTGCGCATCGCCATTGGCGGCTCGCTGTTGGGACAGGTCGAGGTGGTGCCGCCGGTGTTCACGCCCAACGGCGACGGGATCAACGACGTGGCGGACGTGCGCTTTGACGTGCTGCGCCTGGGTGTGGGCGCGCCGCTGCGTATTGAGGTCTACGATTTGAGCGGCCGCTTTGTAGCCACCGCCTTTGACGCCGACCGGGCGAGCGGCCGCTTTGTGGCGGCGTGGGACGGGACCGACGACCACGGCGATTTGGTGGCGCCCGGCATTTATCTGGTGCGCGTATTCCTCGACACCAACGTGGGGTCAGACGCCAAGACGGGGATCGTCAGCGTGGCGTATTAAGAATGTTAGGTACTGCGATACAATTTGTGGAGGGTGTTTTTATGCATGGCAAACGCTGGGCGGTCGCCCTGCTCATCGGCGGTTTATTGCTCGCCGGCCTGGACCAGACCTGGGCGCAAAATTACGGCTCACGCCTGGGGGTGCAGCGCGGCGGTCAGGTCTCCTACGAACCGCGGGGGCCGGGCGTGCTTTTTGGCGCTCTGGACCCCACTGTTAAACGCTGGTATGTGCCCCAGGAACTCTACAACGAATACAAGTGGAAGACGTGGGAATACACCAACTACGCGCGCGACAATTACGAGCGCTACGTGGGCACGGCGCTGGAAGGCGATTATTTTTACGACGTCTACGGCAATTTTGTCACCCAGGGCTGGCTCATCTACGACATGCGCCGCCAGCAGCCCTCGGAGTTCGGCAGCACCGTCTTTAAAGACAGCCGCTACGCGGGGTGGTTTAACAGCATCTTGATCGCCTCCGACAATAAGGGCCAGTACCACTACGCGGTGACCATTGGCAACAGCATCCGCTCCACCCTGACGCCGCTGACTTTTTCCAAACCCTCCTTCAACGGCATTCAGGCCGACTTCGCCTCCGACAAATACCAGGCCACGGTGCTCATGTCGCGCATCAGCGCTCCCAATACGGTGGGTGTCGCCGAGGGCGCCGTGCCCACGGGCGTGTCGAACACCACCGATTTTTTTGGCGGCCAGTTTGTCGCCCAGTTGGGCGATTTTGTCTCGCTGGGCACCACCTATGTCAACGCCCACCAGTCCAACACCTTGGTGGAGAGTTTTATCGGCAGCCGCGCCCGCGGCGATTTGACCACCGACCAGAACGGCGCCGCCGTCAACCGCATTGAGATATTGTTGGAAGACGATTCGCCCGAGGACGGCACGGGCGGCGCGGCGCTGTTCTCGCAAAACGTCGTCATCACGTCGATTGTAGATTTTGCCACCGGCGAGCGCCAGACGGTGACGGGCAAGGAGATCAATTTCTTCCCCCTGATCCAGGGCGGTTTTCAACGCCAGGGGGGCTTTTTGGCCGCCGACGGGGAAGAGACGATTTTGTTGATCTACGATTTCTCCGACCGTTCGTACCAGGGCCCCGACCCTTCCACCATCGTCGAGGTGAACTTTGAACTGGTGCTGGCCAACGACTACAAAGTGTCGATGTCCTCTAACCAGCAGCTGGGGCGCGACGGAGAGTTCCAGCCGCTGTTGATCGCCCGCGCCGACGGCAATGTGCGCGACACGTCCAACCAGCGCATCGTGAGTTTTGACTATGGCCTGCCAACGGCCAATCAAATTTTTGGCTTCCACATGCGCACTACCGGCCTGCTGGGTTTTGACACCTACGCCGAGTACGCCGTCAACCACCAGTACCGCAAATACCCCAACCCCAACCTGGAAGACGGCCACGAGTCGGCGTCCAGGCGGGCCGACGCCTGGATGCTGACCGCGTCCAAGAACGCCTATCCCTGGTTCATTTACGGCGAAGCCTTCAGCATGGAAAAGGACTACTCGACCAATATCCTGCTGACCGACCAGCGCGGCGTGGTCGACTATTCGACCCAAAGCAGGTTCTTTGAATTTGTCGAAGACAACGACGACCAGGACGGCGTGCCCGATTGGGGGCGTTTAAACCAGAGCGGCCCCGACACCGAAGTGTTCCCGGGCTGGGACGAGAACAACGATTTTATCAACGACTTTAACCAGAACGACAACCGCATCCGCGAAAACCAGCTGCCCGACTACGAAGAGCCCTTCCTGCGCTACCACAGCGACCGGCCCGAGTTTTTATTTGGCATCGACCTCAACAACAACGGCTGGA
>CAXGRO010000154.1:0-10465 GCA_964012055.1 uncultured bacterium | reverse complement strand
GAGCCGCTGGCGCGCCTTGGCCCGATTTCCCTGGCGGTCATCGATAAAGGTGCGTTTGAGGCCGTAGCGCCGCACGCTTTCTTCGCCCTGCAAAAAACCGGGGAAGAATTCCACCAGATGGCGATCGCCAATCCCCGGCAAGGCGCCCAATAGGCGCCAGAGCACCAGGCCGCAGCGCGACGGGTAGAGCGCGCCAAAAACTTCGTCGCGCTCCGCCTCTTCGGACGGCAGGGCCAACCACGCCTCCACGCCCTTTTCCAGCAGCAGGTCCTCCACCTGGCGCCCGTCTATAACCAGATCCGTGAGCCAGGCGCAGTGATCAATGCCGCTATTGACGTAGGCGCAATCTTCCAACTGCCGCCCAAAAAACCGGGCGAAAAAACCAACCTGCCCCAGCACCCCGTGGCACAGGCCAATGGCCCGGATGCCGGTTTCCCTATTGACCACTCTGGTCAAAGCAGAGAGCGGGTTAGAACAGTTGAGCATCCAGGCCGCCGGGCAGTGCCGCTCCATGGCCCGGCCCAGCTGCAAAAACACCGGCACGTTGCGCAAAGTGCGCAGCGCCCCGCCCGGCCCCACCGTATCGCCCACGGTCTGGCAAATCCCGTAGTTTTGCGGAATCTCCAGATCCGCCCGCATGGCGTCGAGGCCGCCGGTCGAGATGGTGACCACCACATAATCCGCCCCGTCGAGCGCCTCCTGCAACACCGTCGTCCGGCTAAAGCGCGTCGCCGCGCCCGTCGCCTCGGCGTAGCGCAGCGCCAACCGGTACACCATATCCAGGGCTTCGGCATCGATATCGTGCAGTACCACCTCGCTGCCGTCGAGGAACTCATTGCTGAGAATATTGCCCACCACCGACGGCCCCCAGCCGTAGCTGCCGCCGCCTATCAAAACGATCTTTACATTTGCCATAGGTCTTTGACGCAGGATCGCCTTGTAGCGCAACCTGCCGCAATTGAAGATGAATTACAGTTAACCAAAACTCAGGCCTCAACTCTCAACAAAGGGAAAGGTACCGCTATACCCCCGCGGCCTCGACACGTGCCAGATGCCTTCGTACATCGGCGTCATCTGGTAGTGGCACACCACATTACTGCGCTCCATGTCGTCGCGCTCTTTGGCCCCCTGGTGCGGTATGTGGCTCATAAAGACGACGCATTCGCCCGCCTTGGGATAGAGCACCGCGTGCTCCTGCGTCTCGCACCAGGCCTCAAACTTGGGCCGGTCCATGGGGTAGAGGTGGGGCGGCTCCTGCAAATGGCCCCCGACGACGTATTTGAGATGGCCGTCCCCCGGGCCGTTGTCCTGCAGATAATAAGTCGCGTTGACACCCACGGGTTGGGCTGCCAGACGATACTGCCCGACCTGGCGCTTTTCCTCCCAGTAACCGTAAAAATCCATGTGCCACTCCTGCAGGTAAGGGCCTGGATTGATATGGGCTCGCAGGCTGCGCAACTGGCACTGCTTGCCCATCATGCCCTCTAGATAAGGGCGCACATTGGGGTGGCTCACCAGCGGCGCAAAATGCTCGGGCTCGCGGTCCAAAAGCGAATCGAACCACATATTGCCCACCGCGTTCAAACCTTCTTCCCACCCCATTTCGCGGGCGTGGTCCACCCGCTGGCGCACTAACTCCGTCTCCTGCGGGCTCAAAGCGCCTTCGATTAATACGTAGCCGTCGCGTTCTAATTGATCTAGCTTACTACTTATATCCTCCATTAACATTTACCCTTTTTATGTGTATTTTTCCTATCTTCCATTATCAATACTGTGGACACTTTTTCGATTTTGAGCGGATTTTTGTAAGGTTGAAATTCGTAAGTGATTATTTATCAACAAGTTACAAATTCCAATGTCTATTTTCCTAAGCCGTTATTTATCAATAACTTACAAAAAGTGTCCACAGTATTGATTATGTTGCATACAACCTACGCGGTGGAAAATATAATAACAAGCCATATCGTCTAACAGCACAATCGCAAGAGAAATCGATATGCTCTACATCATTGGTGGTTTGCCCAGGGCCGCCAAATCCGCCACCACGGCAACCTGACGGGCCACCTAGACTGGTCGAGCGAGGACGACGATCAGGCCATTAAGAACGTCGAATTTCTCAAAGAATTCAGCCAATACATCAAACAATACTGTGGACACTTTTTCGATTTTGAGCGGATTTTTGTAAGGTTGAAATTCGTAAGTGATTATTTATCAACAAGTTACAAATTCCAATGTCTATTTGTCTAAGCCGTTATTTATCAATGACTTACAAAAAGTGTCCACAGTATTGATCAAAGAAGAATGCGATAAATACAACTTGAAATACTTTGAAAATTCAACGGACCACCATAAAACCATCAACGCCGCCGTACAATTCTTAACAGCATAGGCAATAACCATGGCCCTCTTCCTATACCTCTCGCAACTCAAAGAATAGAAAATCACCTGCTACCGCATCGACCCCCGAAGCGGCGCGCTCGAAGTTCAAAACCACGTGACCACCCCCAGCGAGCCCGGCGTCCAGGGCACCGACCCCGGTCGCCGGTTCCTCTACGTAGCTATGCGCTCGACGGGCGCCTTGTGCAGCTACCGCATCAACCCGCAAAGCGGCCAGCTCGAACACCTCCACACCCTCAACACCGGCCTGGTGGACCCCGCTTATATGGCCACCGACCGTAGTGGCCGCTATCTCATCACGCCCTACTACGAATCGGCCCAGGTCACAGTCTACGCCATCGGCGACGACGGCGCCGCGCGCCCGCCCCTGATCTCTTCTCTGGCCACCGCCCCCCACGCCCACGGCATCGCCGTCGATCCCAGCAACCGCTACGTCTTTGTACCCCACACCTGCCCGGGCAACGCCGTCTGGCAATTAATTCTCGAAGACGGCCAGCTCCGCACCAATGCGCCGCCCCGCGTCGAATTCAACCGCGACATCGGGCCGCGCCACCTGCACCTGCACCCGTCCAACGGCTGCGCCTACAGCGACAACGAGCAAGACAACAGCGTCACCGCCTACCGCTTCGATCCGCAAGAAGGCACCCTGACGCCTTTCCAAACCCTCTATACTCTTCCCTGCCGATCATCAAGGCATCGCCTGCGCCTGCATGGAAATCCACCCCTCGGGACGCTTCCTCTACGCCGCCAACCGCGGCCACGGCTCCATCGCCGGCTTTGCCATTCACCCGCAAAGCGGCGAGCTGACCTCCATCGGCCAGTACCCTACCGAGCCCAACCCCCGCTCTTTCCACTTCGACCCGCAGGGACGTTTCCTCTACGCCGCGGGCGAGTCGAGCGACCGGCTCGTCGCCTATCGCATAGACGCCGACAGCGGCGCGCTCACGACGCTCACCACCTACGAAACCAGGCCATGTACCGTGGTGGGTGCAGGTGGTGGAGCCGGCGGTAGACTAATGAATCCTAGGCAGATTAAGCGATACCTACAATATCAGGGGTAGCTTATTAGTTAAGCTGATTTCAAACAATGTGAGAACACATCTACGCAATCGTTGGAAAACTTGTGCCCTAGTCTGTCCCCTGGCGATGGTCGGCACAAACCGCCCCCGCGCGCCGGGTGGGCGTGCATGTCCACCAACTCGGTCAGCAGCAAATCGCCGGGAAAGTCCAACGTCTGCCAGGCTGAACCCTCCACCTCGGCGCCCACGGCGACAATGCGGTCGCCTTTAACCGCCACGGCCCCCGGTCCGTCAAAGCCGCTGACAGCACAAAAAACCCGTCCGGCACTTACGATGAGTTCGTAATCAGACATGGCAAACTCCTATTTTTGGCATTCGCAATTGCTCGCTATATAAGCGAGCTATATAATAGATGTGGCTCTCATCTGCAAAAAGTGCCTCTGTACCTTTTCTGTCGCACATTAAAAGCGCTAAAAGGCGATCCATCTTAAACACCACATCAGCACGCTTCACAGAAGGAGAATACACATGTTGGTCGGCTACGTAAGCAACGAGCGCTATATGGCGCTGGGCGATATCCTCTTTGAATTCCGCGGCGCCAACGGTGTGGCAACAGCGCGCTCGACCATTTCGGGCGCCGTCTATGCCGACGTAGAGCCCGGCGACTACGAAGTGGTGCTCGGCGGCGCGGGCTACGGCTCTAAAATCGTACAAATGCAAGTGCGCGCCGACGATCCCTACCACTTCCGCTTATTGTCCGACAACCTGTACGGGTATATGTGGCCCAAGTGCGTCAAGGGCGGCGAGAGGGCCGAGTTCAGGGTGCACGCCGTGGTCGAGTACGAGCTGGAGCTGTGGCGCTACGGCGCCGACAAAGAATTCATCCGCCGCATTGGCACCTACGACGAGCACGGCCCGCGCGCCAACCTGCAGATAACGCCCGACGGCGACTACACCCAGACCGGGGCGCAGTGGAACAAACACGGCCACAACAGAAAAGCGATGGGCCAAATGATTGAGGCGCCGGCGCGCTCGGGCCTCTACTACTTGCACGCGCGCGACAAAGAAGGGCGCTTCTTCTCCTTCCCCTGGATCGTCGCGCCACAACAACCGCAGGCGCCGCTGGCGGTGCTGGCCTCCGATATCAACTGGAACGCCTACAACAACTTTGGCGGCCGCAGCAACTACATCCACGCCGACCGCTTTCCGCCCACCCCCACCGTCAACGCGCGCCTCGAGCTCAAACGCTACACCGAGACCGAGCACCGCACCTACAACGACGACACCTACGAGCCGCTGTCGCTGGAGCGCCCCGACCCCTTCAACCACATCGACCAAGACGAGGGCCTCACCGACCCCATCGCCGGGCGCCAGGGCTGCCACATGGCCTCGGCCGAGTGGCGACTGTTCGGCTGGATGGAACAGCAGGGCATCAGCTACGACCTCTACTCCGAAACGCAATTTCACTTTGACCAGCTGCCGCTCGACCAGTACAAAGCATTGATGATCAGCACCCACCCCGAATACTGGTCGCACGACATGTACCTGCGCCTCAAAAGCTGGGTCTTTGAACGCGGCGGTCGCCTGATGTACTTGGGCGGCAACGGGCTCAACTGCGAGGTCGAATTTTTGGATGACCACCGCATCGTCTACCACAACACCAATTGGAGCCACACCGAACCCCAGTACCGCGACGACGGCAAACTCTACGAGAGCCGCTTTGACCGGCGCGTTGAATCCGAAGCCAACCTGCTGGGCGTGGTGTTCGACTTTTCGGGTATTATGACGGCGGCGCCCTACAAAGTAATCGACGACGCGCACTGGTGTTTTGCCGACACCGGGCTCAAAAACGGCGACACCTTTGGCGAAAAAAGCCTGCACCAACGCGTGCCGGGCGGCGCCTCGGGCCACGAGACCGACAAAATTTCGCTGCAGTCGCCGGCCAACACGCGGCTTTTGGCCAAGGGCCTCAACCCCGACGAGGGCGGCGCCGAAATCGTCGAGCACGAAACCGCAAGCGGCGGCGCCGTATTTTCGGTGGGATCCATCTGCTGGCCGGCGTCCATTCTGGTCGACGAGGGCGTGTCGAAAATCACCGAGAATGTGATCCACCGCTACTTGCAGTAATAATTAGCGGGGCAGCGGACGAGTACGAGATTATCTATTTGGCCAAAAAGTGAAAACTTCGTATATCATAGCCCGAAAATTATCACTGCCTAACCCGGAAATGCCGTTATGGATATAGCCACTATAGTGGGATGTATCGCTTTTCTGGTGCTCTTTGTCATGGCCCTGGAAAGCAACCACATGCCTCTGTCGAGCATGTGGGATCTCCCCTCCTTCCTGGTCGTTTTTGGCGGCCACCTTTTCCTTTGTTCTCATATCCAACCCGCTGGTCAAAATGGCGGCCCTGATCGGCGTTTTTAAACAGGCGTTCTTCAGCCGCACCCCGGTGCCGTCAGAGATCATAGCCAACCTGGTCCAATACGCCGAAATCGCCCGCCGCGAGGGCATTTTGGCACTGGAGAAAACGGTCGAAGAATCCGACGACGGCTTTCTCAGCCAGGGCTTGCGCCTGGCCGTCGACGGCACCGAACCCGAACTGCTCATGGACATTATAGAGACCGAGCGCCAGTTTATTGCCGAGCGCCACAGCGCCGGCCGCGCCGTCGTCGAAACTATGAGCGACGTGGCGCCCGCCTTTGGCCTCATCGGCATGCTCACCAGCCTCGACCCGACCCCTCCGGCAATTGGGCCGGGCATGGCCCTGGCCCTAAAAACGACGCTCTACGGCGTGCTCTTGGGCACGGCCCTGCTCAAACCCATCGCCGCTAAACTCAAAACCCGCTCCGAAGAAGAGCTGCTCATCAAAGACCTCATCATCGAAGGCATCATGGGCATTCAATCGGGTGCCAACCCCCGCATCATCAACACCAAACTCCAGGTCTTCCTGGCCCCCCGCGACCGCGCCTTGGACGGGCGGGCGCAGGAAGATTAGAAATCTACAAATCAGAAGACGCTGTATTCTCCTTGGCTTGCCGCGCTATAATGCCCAGCACCGAAAAAGCAATGCGGCTGGCCAGTATGGCGCCGTGACCACCCATGTCGCGATCCGGCATCATTTCGACCATGGCAAAGCCGGCAATGGGAGCGCGCGCAGCGACCGTTTCAACAATCTCCATCAATTGCCAATAATCGAGCCCGCCGGGTGCCGGTCCCATAACCGCAGGCATCACAGACGGGTCCAGACTGTCGACGTCGAGTGAAATAAAGACGGGCACATCGGCCGGCACATCGGCCACCGCGGCGGCAATGCCGCCTTGTTTTAGCAACGCCCGCATCGGGTGGAAGCGGGCGCCGTAGTCGAGCGCCGCCTTGAGATCAGCGGGCCGTGCCGAGCCAATGCCCCGCGCTGCCAGCTGCACAATCTGGCCGACGTGATCCATCTGGCTGGCCCGCCGCATGGTGCTCGACAGCCCCCAGCGCTCGCCGTCTACTTCATCCCGCCAATCTATGTGCGCGTCAATCTGCAAAATGGATATAGACGGCACGACGCCGTAGGCGGCCAGCACCGGAATGGGAATTGAATCGTCGCCGCCAAAAACCATGGGAACGGTGCCGCCGTCCAGCACGGCCTTAATGGCGGCGGTGATGGCGGCGCGGTTGGCGGCGGTTTTGGCGGGATCGGTGCTGTCCTCAACCTGCAGATTGCCCTGGTCTTCGGCGCTGATGCCATCGGGCAGTGTGGGCTGGCCGGCATGCAATCCGTTCCGGTCAAAGTCGTGTTGGCCTAGAATGCCGGGCCGCTTAAAGGCCTGGCGGATGGCGTTGGGCGCGTCCATGCAATAGGCGCCAACCGGGTAAGGCGTGGCTGCGCCAACACCAAGAACAGCAATGTCTGCACTGCTGGGCGCGCCGGCTTTTCCGGCCGCAAGGTCTAACCAGGTACTCATCATACGCCTTTCACCATTATTAGGAATCAGAACTGGGGGTGTGGTTTGAAGAAATCACCTGCATTTCTGCCGACGTTTCCCATATTGCAGGCCAATCGCCAGCCTTATAGCCATACGGGCCGTCGGTCGTTAACGACGAATACGGGCCGTTGCCCACGCGGGCCAACACGCCTCCCGGCCCCAGTGCAGGATCGATAGCTACGGTCAGTTCAAACGGCCGGCGGACATCAATCTCGGGGCCGTGCCACGCGCTTGGGTAAACGTCTGCCGGGTCGTAAAGCGCAACGTTCAGCCGCGGCCGGTATCCATCCAGAGAAATCCGGACGTGCGGAAGTGCGCGCGTGCACCAGCCAGAAAGTATCCTTCCAGAAGCAGAGGTCGGAACCCATATTGTGCCAGCCGTCGCGGACGACAGTGTGGTGAGATAAAACCTGAACCATGCGATCAAACCTTCCCTCGCGTGTGAGTGAATTCTTATTTCCTATTGAAGCTAGGTTGGCAAACGAAAACGGAATTATAAAGGCCCTTTTAGGGTCTCGGGTCAAGCGTTTCCCCCAAACACCCCATATACATGTAGATGAAAGAGCAGATCCACTCTGCGGGGCCGGGCGCTTGGCTCGTTGCTGCTCTGCGGGGTGGGTTACTCGGCCGCCAGTTCTCCCACGCCGGGCTGGTCGAGGTAGCCTATCTCCTCAAAGCGGTCGATCCACCGCTGCCGCACCGGGCTCCGATGGGGGTTATCCAGCCAGTTTCTGGAGTAGTTGAACTGGCGTTTGCAGCCGAAACGTTCTATAGATCCGGCGTGGCCCTTGCCCAATTCCAAAAGCTTCTTAATCTCTTCGACGCTGGACGGATTCCGGAAAAAATCCAGATTGCAGGCGCGCCGGTTGGAACCCCCGCCAAAGGAAGCGTGCCAGGTGCGAATATCGAAGGCGATCACATCTCCGGGCTCGGTTGCCACCGCCTGAGCGGGCACCTCTTCAACCGGAATCCCTCTCACGCTCTCGGAAAAGCGCCGCCGCTCACTGCCGCGCAAAAGGTGGGAACCCGGAATCAGGCGCAGTGCCCCGCTGTCGGCTCCAACCGAATCCAGATAGAAGATGTACTTGACCGCTATCTGCTCTTCATCGGCCGTGTCCGGATGCCAGCCGGTTTCGCCTACGTAGCGATTGACATCGACCCCAATCCCCAAGTACATCCTCCCCGCAGAGTTGCTGTGCCGGGACGAGGAAGCGGGGATCCTCCATCAGCGTGGCGAATAAGGGCATCCCTTCGTCGGTCATCCGCGTCCACTGGCGCCGGCGGCCGTCGAAGGGCTGGTGGGGGAACTGCGCCGCCAATCCCTCGTCGAGCTCCCGCGCCATAATATCTAAATCTTCTGTCCCGAGGAACTGCCTGATCACTATATACCCGAAGGTTTTGAAGAAGTGAAGCTGTTCCTCATCGAGCCCCCAATCCTGATCTGCCATCTAAAACACTCCCTCATTATCGATCGTGGAACTTTTTCTAGAACTTGCCGTTGTCGTTCTTCCATTCGGCGCGCGGGGGAACCGTTTCAGCAGTATCCCAGTGCTCCACAAGCTTGCCGTCGGCTACGCGGAAGAGATCGTAAAAGGAGGTGTGGACTCCATTGTGAAAGCCCTCACTGACACAGAGAACAAAACTCCCTTCTGTGACCAGGCGATGATTTTTCTCGTATTCTATCGCGATGCCGTTATTGGAGGCGGGGTCGGCTAGCGCCGCGCGCAGTGCCGACAGGCCGTCGGCGAGGCGTGGATTGTGCTCGGGTTTCGATGCCTTTGAGCAAGGTGCAGATCTGATCTTTCCTATTTGAAGTCATGGGTATTTATACCCGTCTTTCAGCAATATGTCTCGCACTAAGGCGAGAGCACCAAATCATCCGCCAGCCAGCGCCGTCAAAGCCGCCAGCACCCGAATCCGGGCTTCGTCTGCCAGGGTGCGATCCACGTTCTCGTTGTGCCAGTGATGCCCACCCAAAGGCAACTCCGAATCCATGGTCTCGTGCCTCCCTGCCTCCAGCACACGCAGCGGCAGGCTGTCCAGCAAGCGGCGCGCCGCCTCGACCTGCGGTCCGCTCACCCCAGCCGCCGACGCCTCCCGGATGGCCCGGTCCAGCATCGCCAAGTACTCGTAGTCCTGCACGCCTTCCCGCATCGCCTCCAGGTGTTTGCCGGCCGTCACCGAGGTCTCGTCGATGAAGATGGGGGAGTAGGCATCCTTGATCGTGAGGTATTCGTTCCACGATGAGGCGCCGCCCGTATCGGTCAACGACCACATGTAGAAGGCCTTGGCCCCGTAGCGCCAGCACGACCACGCATTGAGCCGGCCCGCATACGGATCAAAAATTCTGCTCGGCGTGGCCGTGTAGAATTCCAGCGCGATCCCCCCATCCCGCTTCTTCAGGAAGTAGTTGCGATAGTCTTGACCCCGGCTCAAGAAGGACGCGTAGTTTGGGCTCAACACGTGGAGCGAATCGATCATCTCCTGGCTCGCCTGGCTCATGTCCCCGTGGGTTACATCCTCCCATATACGGACCCCCGTAGCCGCCTGGCGGATGGCCTTCGACCAGGCCAAAATGCGCTCGTCCTGGTACGGCTCGTCGGGCTCGTCCACCAGCAGCATGGCCAATTGTTCCGGCCGCAGCCCCTTGGCCGCCATGTGCCCTGCCCAAAACGTCACCCAGTCCTTCACCGCCGTCTCAAACTGAGGCGTGCCCGTCTTCCACTTCTGGAACTGGTCGCCCACTTTGGCAAACACCATGTACTGGGCCGCATTGGGCCACAGCTCTATCCAGGCATCAAAGTAGTCGGTGTCGGGCGCCGCCGTCATCGTCCCCTGTTCGTCGTGGGTGCCGCGCGGCAGTGCCAGTTTGAGGGCCCACGGCGAGTCGACCCGTCGTTGGCGCAAGTGCTCGACGATCAACATCCGGTTCTGCTCGGTTATATAGGGAAAATGGCCGATCCGGTCCGTGTAGTCCCAGCCGCCCATGTGCAGCGTCTGCCGCTCGGGGAAATCCAGCGGATACAGGTGCATACGCAGCGGAAACCGCTTGCCCCCGGGCACCGACTCCACAAC
>CAXGRO010000153.1:0-10469 GCA_964012055.1 uncultured bacterium | reverse complement strand
AGCGCCACGAGATAGAACTTGGTGTAGCTGTTGCACAACTCCGCGCCGCCGAGCAAAAACGGTTTTGTGGTGAGGGGCCCGCCGCCAAAGCTGGCATTTATCGACGCAAAACCGTCCAGACGCAGCGTCGCCAAACCAATCGCCATGCCGTTGTCCTGGTCGGCCGCAATGCGCGGGTCAAACTCGCGCTGGATCTTGGCGTGGCGCCGCGGCGTGCCGCGGTAGTAGATGTAGAGTTTGTCGCCCACCGCAATCGGCGGCGCACCGCTGAGCATAATTTGAAAGCGGTCCCACTCCCCCACTGCCCCCAATCCGACGAGCGGTTCTCCTGGGGCGCGCTGCCAACGCTCCCCGTCGCGGCTGTGCAGCAGGCGCAACACCTGCACCTGCGCCAGCGGATGTTTGTCAAAGTAGGTCAGGACCCCCAGGTAATGAGCCCCGTAATTAAACCCCGTATTATTGTAGAGGGCCTCCTCTTCGTGTAGCGGCGCCATAAAGGGCGCCGGCGCCGTCCAATGCACAAAGTCCTCACTCACACTCATCAGCCGCTCGGGCGAGCCGCGCAAAAACGCCACATAGCGTTGGCGCTCGCGGTCGATCATCAGCGATTGGGCGTCGCCCACCGGCCCCAGGTCGGCGTTATTGGGCCGCGGGTGGTAGCGAAAAATCGGCTCCGACGAGTGCGACCAGTTTAACCCGTCCGGCGACGTGGCGCTGTAAATGCCCGACAGCGGGCCGTCCCAATCGTAGCTCGACCAGCCAATGGCCTTGTAGCGCTGCTGAGCATCGGCGGCCCCCGGGTCTTTCAACATCGTCTCCCAGTGATCCTTGCCCTCGTGGTAGGTCGCGGGAATGACGATGTTGTTGTCCTTGGAGCCGAGTGCTTCGTGCAGCCCCAAGTGGGGCCGCTCCCAGTGGATGCCGTCCGCCGAAGTGGCCATGCATTGCACGTGATCGACGCCCTCTGTATAAAAGCCGGCCATGTACCAGGCTTTAAAAATCTGCTCCTCTTCGTCGAATATCACCGAAGCCGTCATGCCGCCGTTTTTCTCCCAGGCCGCCTCTTGTTGCAGCACGGGATGGTCGCCGTATTTTTGGGCCTGGTGAAAGACGCGCTCTACATTTTCCTGCAGTTCTATATCGGCCCGATCGACAAAGAGGCGTTTCCTATGGTCGAGTGTCTCGTAGTCCATGTGTATTTATCTCCTCACCGGCAAGTAAAAAAACAACGGCCGTGCAGGAAGCCAAACTGAAACCAACCTACACGGCCGCAAGGGATATCTTTAGCATGTTGGTATTGCGCCGAGCATCGCCGCAAGTCGCTAGCAACTCCCGCCTACAACACCTGCACCGCATCCCGCGCCATGGCGTCCCAATCGGGTTCCTCCGGCCGCCGGTCTGACCAGGCTATGGACATATAACCGTCCTCCACCACCAGCTGCCCCAAACAGTCGAGCTCGTCTTCGTCGGGCCGCGGTTGCGGCCCCCCGGAGGTCGTCTCAAAGACCGGATCATTGCTAATGGACAAAATCACCTGCGGGTCGCCGCCGTGCACCGGCACGCCAAACGACTCGGCCAATTGCGCCTGCTTGACTTGTCCCGTAATGCCAATGCCGCGCTGCCGCACGATGTCGGTGGCCCCCAGGGCCAAATACGGCGCCGTATTGTAGGGCTGCCCGCCAATAGCGCCAATCCACTCCAGCGCCTGCACCTGCAGGTCCAGGGTGGCGCAGAGCTTTCTCAGCCCCATGATGTCGTAGTCCTGCAGCGGCTCCTCAATCCACTGATAGTTGAGCCGCTCCATGGCGCGGCCCACCCGCACCGCATCCTCGTAGGTGTACGACTCCACCGGGTCGTGGAAGAGCAACATATCGTCGCCCAAATTGGCGCGCAGCGCTTCCGCCATTTCGATGTTGCCCTTGACGCCGCGGTACCAGTGGTCTTTGACGCCCAAAAACCCCTGCTCTTTGCGAAACAGCGCGTTCTCGACAATGTCGTCGACCGTGGTGCCGCCCACGTTGATATAGGCGGGCACGCGCTCGCGGCAAGCGCCCAGCAATTTGTAGATGGGCAACCCCGCGTGGCGGCTGGCCAGGTTCCACAGCATGCGGTCGATGCAGTCGATCAATTGCCGGCCGGTGTACAAAAAGCGCTGCGCCATCCAAAACGTCTGCCACACGTGCTCGCGGTCAAAGGCGTCCACCCCGATGAGCATGTGGGCGTAGCGGGCGTGGAACTCGTTGGCCTTCCACACTAAATCTTCAACGTTGTGCCCGGTCCCGTACGTCCCGTAGGCGTCCAAATCGCCGTCGGTGACCAGCCGCAGCGTCAAATGGTAATTGGGCGACGGCTGCTCCGCCGTAATATTGATATCCGGCGACGGCAACCCGGCGCCGCCAGAGTGAGTGAATATGCCGTTAATGCCGGGCTCTACGGGCACAATCGAACCCCGGCTCGCCGATTCGGAGCGCACGGTCGACCCGGCTTCGGTGATATAACATATGGCTTCTTTAATTATCATGAAGAATACCTTTCGCAGTCATTTTGGCCGCTAGCGTATGCCGCAGTGCAGCTCACGAATTTTCTAATACAGTGGTCGTCTCCCGCTCCAGCGCATCCCGGTCCAGATCAATGCCCAACCCCGGTCCACTCGGCATGGCCACTTTGCCGTTGTCGACCCGCACCGGGTTGCGAATAATGGGCGACTCGCATTGTACGCCATTGCCCACCGCTTCAAAAAAGGGCGTATTCTTGACGGCCCCCAGAATGTGGGCGTGCGCAAAACCGTCGGCCGCCCCCACGCCGTGCAGGTGGCACAGCGCCACAAAGGCCTCGGCGCAGCGGATAGTTTTGAGGGCGTCGGTAATGCCGCCGCCCCACGGCGTGCCGGTGCGCAAATGATCGGTCGCCTCCACCGCAAAAGGCTGTGCCGCCTCAATGGGTGCCGACACCGTCACCGTCACCGGCGTGTCAATGGCGTCGGCCACTTCTTTGGCGCCGGCCAGGTCGCCGTCGGGCCGGGGGCGGTCAAAGCAGAATGCGTCCACTTCTTCCAGCATCCGGCCAATGCGAATCGCCTCCGCCACGGTGTACCCCTGATTGCCGTCCAAACGCAGATTAAAATCGTCCCCCGTGGCATCGCGTATTTGTCGCAGCAGCGCCCGCTGTTCGTCCACCGCCAGATGCGCCGTGATGGTGTAGCCGACAAATCCATCTGCCTGCGCCTGCACGGCCTCCTGCGCCACCGCATCCGCCCCCAAATCCGCACTGCCGCGCAAACAGGCCGGGCAACTCTGGCGAAACCCGTTGATATAGCGGAACAGCGGCAAATCAACGGCGCTGGCGACCAGGTCCCACAGCGCAATGTCGAGGTAGGCACGCACCGCCGTTTGATGCGCCCGGTCGGCCGCGGCCAGGGCGTGCCACAAGCGCTCCCGGTCGACGGGGTCGGCGCCGACCACAACCGGGGCGCCGAGGTCGATGATCAACTTCTCGGCCTCGGGTGGTATGCCCGGGCACAGGCCTTCGCGACCGGCATCGGTCATAAGGCGCAGCAAACCGGTCGGGTGATGGCGAAGTTGATGAATCTGAATGCTGGTAATTTTCATAAATGTTATCCTGTTGGTTTATGCTTACTTAGTTGTTGATAAAATCGAGGTAATTGTCTCGATGGACAACTCGAAATTCGCTGTCGGGATAGGCGCGCCTCCAGCCTGTAGGAGCAGCTGTTTTTGATTTTGCCGACCACTTCATTTCTGCGGCGTGCAGGCGGCCGTCAAACTCCTCCACCAGATCGATTTCCTGCTGATCGTAGGTGCGCCAAAAATAACTCTTTGCGTCCCTGCCATTGTAAAGATTGCACTTTAACCTCTCGACCATGACGTAGTTCTCCCACAGCATGCCCGCATCGTCGCGCAGGGACAGGGGATTAAAATTATTTATAAGCCCGTTTCTAATGCCGTTGTCATAAAAATAATAGTGCCGACTCTTGGCAATTTCTTTGCGCAAATTGCGACTGAAGCCGCGGCGGCTGTATATGACAAAGGCTTTTTCGAGTAAGTCGAGATAACGATCCACCGTGTTCTTACTCATCCCCAATTGACTCCCCAGTTCCGCGGCGGACACTTCGCGGCTGACCTGAAAGGCCAGCAGTTGCAGCAACCGGAGCAATTTGTCGGCGTGCCGGACCCCCTCCAACTGCAGAATGTCCTTAAACAAATAAGACGAGATCAGCTCTTTCAGGTAGAGCTCGCGCTCTTCATTTGTTTCCATGAGCACGACTTCGGGGTACGATCCGTAAATCAACCTCCATTCGAGCTGTGCCCGCGACTGATGGGCGGACTCCACCTCCTGCAATTCCAGCTGCGCCAGCGGCAAGAGCAATAAAGTATATTTGCGTCCCGTCAGCGGTTCGCCCGTCTGCTGGGCCAGGTCAAAAGACGATGACCCGGTGGCGATAATGCGCAGCCCCTCGACGTGATCGACGAGGAGCTTCAAATTCAAACCGATTTTTCGCACGTATTGTGCTTCATCGACAATCAGAATGCGCTTGCGCCCGACAAAGGCCTGCAATTTTTCAACGGACTGGCTCTCCAGGTATTCGCGCACGGTAATGTCTTCTCCGGTTACCAGGAGAACATCCTCATGCTGCTGCCGCGCATAATGCTTGATCAGCGTAGTCTTGCCGACGCGTCTGGGGCCGTACACAACGACAACTTTACCCGGCTTGCACAACTGATTGAGCCGAGCAGATTGTGCTTGAGGGATATAAATACCGTCCATATACTGACCGAATTAACGTTAATACCGTCTATATATTGACCGAATTAACGTTAATTCGGTCAATTGTCAAGCACTAATTTAGTATAATTCAGTCATTTTAGTCGAGACAGCGCCAATTCCCCTATGTCAAAATACCGACCAGCCGCTGTCGCGATGGCCAAAAGAAAAACGCTCGGGATAAAAGATCTCGGCCAAAATCTCGCCCGATTCAACCAGGCGCGGGCCGGGTCGATTAAAATACTGATTGCCGTCGGTGACATAGACGCGACCCTGCCGCACGGCACACAATTCCGCCCAACCGGCTCGCTCGGTAAGAGCCGCCGTTTCCCGGCGCGCCGTATCCATGTCAAAACCGCAGGGCATTATGACGAGGACATCGGGATCGCTAGCCACCAATTGCTCCCAGTCCATCCAGGGCGAGTGGCGCCCGGCGGCGCCAAAGAGGTTGTCGCCGCCGGCAATCTCCACCAGTTCGGGCACCCAATTGCCGGCGGCCATCAGCGGCTCCAGCCATTCTATACAAGCGACGGTGGGGCGGGGCAAATCTCGGGTCTGGTCGCCGAGCCGCTTCAACCGCTCGTTCATCTCTTGTACGAGCGCGTTCCCCTTAGCGGAAACCCCTAACGCCTCTGCCACCACCTGTATGCTTTCCCCCACTTCCTTCAGCGTATAACATTCCAAGGAAACGATGCGCGGCTGCGAGCCGATAATGCGACACGCCGCTTCTTCGACATCGCGCAAATTCACCGCGCACACCTCGCACTGCGACTGGGTTACGATTAGGTCCGGAGCCAGGGCGTCGAGTTGCTCGGCGTCGACGCGGTATACCGAGAGCGCCTCCTGGAGAATAGCTTTTACTCTCTGGTCGATTTCGTAGCTGGTGCCGTCCGGGTCAAATTTGGGCGCCGTGCAAGCGGGCAAGGCGCCAACGTCGGACGGGTAGTCGCATTCGTGCGAACGCCCAACTAATAAATCGCGGCAACCGAGGTCGCAAATGATCTCAGTGCTGCTGGGGAGCAGCGAAACGACGCGCGTCATAAAATGGGTTTGGGCTCCTTGGTGTTAAAAATAGATCATGGAATATAAATAAAACTGGGAAGGCTTGAAACGAGTGCTTTTATAGAAAACTCGCTCGTATAATAGATGTGTGTTATATTGTTGCGATTGATGTAGAAAGTGTTGGCGTTGGTTCTGGAGTGGACGGTCCGGCAGGGGAGCTTGGCTCTGGTGTTTTGTGAGGCCCCCTACACCCCCACAGCCACGGGGCGACTGTGAGTCCCGGCCGCCCTTTGCCCCCGACCACTCCCCCACAAAGCACCGCCGGCAAGCCCCCCTGCCGGACCTCCGCTATAGGGTAGTTCTTACGTAAGGATAGGATGGGAGAGCACATGATTGAATTGGTTGATACCGGGCTCGTTTATCGCAATCCCAAGCCATTTTTGAAATCGATCCACGCCTGGCATCCCACCCTGGCGCTGCTCGACAGTGGGGATATTGCGGTAGCGTACGATCTGGCCGAAGCTATTGCCGCGGCCAATTACCGCACCTACTTTGCGCGCTCGCAGGACGGCGGCAAAACCTGGAGCGAGCCCGCCCATTTTTACCAGGACGTGGTCAGCGAGCCGGCCACCCACACCGTCCGCATCAGCCGCTTGGCGGACGGTTCGCTGGTGGGGATAGGACACTACGCCTACCGCCACCATCCCGAAGTAGGGGGCTGGAATCCCGAGACCTATGGCATTGAGCCCGACGGCTGGTTCATCGTGCGCAGCGCCGATGGCGAGCACTGGAGTTCACCCGAACCCTTTGAGCCGCCGCTGCGCGACCAGCCCTACGAGGCCTGCCACGCCATCGTCGAGATCAGCGACGGGCGTTGGCTGCTGCCCACCGGACTGCTACGCACCTGGGAAGGGGAAACGCCGCACGGCCTCAAAACGCTAGCCTTTGTCTCCCGCGACCAGGGCAAGTCCTGGCCCGAATACATCGGGCTCTTTGAAGACCCTCAAAAAGAAGTGATCTACCACGAAGTCAGCCTCGTCGAATTGAGCGGCGGGCGCCTGCTCTCGGTGGCCTGGCCCTTTAACGCGACAGCGGGCAAAACCCTGCTGCGCGTGCCCTACGCCATCGCCCCCGACGGCAAGGAATTCACCGTGCGCGGCTCCACCGACATTCCCGGCGAGACCACCAAATTGCTGAGCCTGGGCGACGACCGGGTCATCTCCTTCATGCGCCGCACCGACCAGGCCGGCCTGTGGGCCGTGCTCTCCGAAATTCGCGGCGACGAGTGGGTCAACCTAGCCGAAGCGCCCATGTGGCAAGGCTCCGACTCGCGCATGGCGGGCGAGGCCGCCGCCGCCACCGAATTGGCCGCCCTGCAATTCGGCTTTCCCAACCCCATGCGCCTGCCCGACGGCGACGTGCTGGTGGCCTTCTGGTGCCTGGAGGACTGCATCCACAACATCCGCTGGCTACGCGTCAGGGTTAGTTAAACTACATCGTGGCAAAACTCAGTTTCTCAGAAATGACGCGACCTACATAGAGAAAGATCCCAAATGGTGAACCTGGAAAACCCCGACCAACTGCGCCGCCAACTCATCGACGACGGTTATTGCCACCTGCCGGGCATCGCCCCGCCGGACCTCATCGCCCAAATCCGCCAAAGCGCCGACCGCATGGCCGAAGAACTGCCCCACGACCTCAAGCAAAAACACCGCCTCCAGGGCTCGCTAATCGACGTGCGCACCCACTCCGACATGGCGCAGCTCATCGCCCTGCCCAACGCCCTGGAAGCACTGCGCCAACTCGGCTTCCCCAAACCCAAATTCTACAGCGGCTACATCATCAGCAAACCGCCCGAAACGGCGCCGGCCCTGTTCTGGCACCAGGACGGCTTTGGCTGGGACGAGCCCATCAGCTACACCAACACCCCGGTGCAATTCTTTCTGATGTACTACCTGATCGATACCAACCGCCACAACGGCTGCCTGCGCGTCATCCCCGGTTCCCACCTCAAACGCCACCGCCTGCACAGCCTGCCGCCCGCCCACACCGACGAAATCCAACGCGCCGACGAGGGCCACCCAGCCCTGCAAATTGACCCCGACGAGGTCGACGTCCCCGTGCGCGCCGGTGACCTGGTTATCGGCGACGCCCGCCTGCTGCACGCGGCGCACCCCAATCGCTCAAACCAGCGGCGCACCGTCATCACCCTCTGGTACTGCCCCCTCTACGACCAGATGCCCGAACCGGTCCAGGCCATTTACGGCAAAGAGCGCGGCAAACCCGACGACTGGACGGACGAGGCCTGGACCTTGGTCGAGCCGCTGGTGGCAAATTATCGGGGAAATGCAGAGCCGGCCGCCTATAACCGAGTGCCGAATGAACGTCTGGCGTAAAACAGAATCGGGTTATCGAATTCAGCACAGTTGATGATAAAGTTGGGGCGCGGCGGGCGGATCTATGGCTTATTAGTTGCACTGGTCGCCCTAGCCGCCCGGTCTTGTAGCTGGCCGCAGAAGTTAGCGAGATGGGAAAGAGAGATACAGACATGACGCCAATACAGCAACTCGACAGCAGGTATCTCCTGTACGGACTCAACGCGCTGAGCCGCGCTTTTGCGAGCAACTACTTCGAAGACGGCCACCGGGGCGGCGCCATGGTGTCTGCCTACTACCTCTGCAAAGAAGCCGGAGTTGAAGACACTGTCGCCCCCTTACTCGGCGCGGCGATCGACGAACGCTGGGCCACCACCGACCTCTGTGCCGCCTTTCCAGATGAACCAGCGCAACCGGAGCTGGTCGAGAAAATACTCGACGGGAGGGTGGGCCGCCCAAATCGCCGACTCACTGAACTAGCACCTCCCCCCTGATTATCCCAAAGCGCTAGAAATCCTGATGCAAATCCTGGGACCAGAGCGCCCGTGTGACGCGCCCATGCCAGAGTCCCACAAACTGGCGCCCATCGCCAGCTTTATCGCGCGCTACGGATTAGACCATTTCCAGGAGTCCATGCAGGCGCTTTACGAGATCGCCAAAAGGTCCTACGCCGCCCACGTAGCCGTCCGCGATTACATCGTGCGCTATCCGCAGGAAACCCTGCAACGGCTCCACCAGTGGGCCGCGGATGAAAACGACCACATCCGCTATCTGGTCAGCGGCGGAACCTGCCCGCGCCTCCGTTTGAGGGCGATGCCGGGCATCACTAAATTAAACCTGTTCATTGAAGACCCCGTTCCACTTTTAGAATTATTGGAACGCCTAAAGGACGATACCTCCTATAGGGTGCGCCAATCGGTTTCGGGCAATTTAAGCGACATTATCAAAGACAACCCCGATATCGCCTATGCCACCCTGGGTCGGTGGCAGGAAAGCGCCGGCAAGCAGGCCTTGCAAGTAATCCGCAACGCCTTAAAATATTCTATTCGCAAAGGGGACCAACGAGCAATAGAGTTATTCGAAAGCAGCAGCACACCGGTAGCAGTCGCCGGCGCGCCAAGCGCCACCTAACTATTCTATCATGCCCACCCTGCCCGTCGACCAGTTGCACCAGACCGCCACCGCCGCCTTCCTCAACGCCGGCGTGCCCCCGCAAGAGACTCGCCTGGTCGTCGACCTGCTCATCAAAGCCAACCTGGCCGGCCACGACTCCCACGGCGTGGTGCGCATCCCCTCCTACGCCGCCGCCATCGAGCGCGGCCAAATTAGGCCCGGCGCCGCCATCGAAGTAATCGACGAAACACCCACCTCCGTCCGCCTAAACGGCAACGCCAACTTCGGCCAGGTGGTCCTCACCCGCGCCGCCGAACGGGCCCTGGAAAAATCGGCGCACACTCCCATAAGCCTGGTCACCGCAACGCACTATTCGCACTGCGGCCAATTGGGCAGCTACGCCCAAATCCTATCCGAACAAAACCGCATTGGCCTGGTGCTCTTGGGCAAACAGCGCGGCGCCGTCGTCCCCGCCGGCGGCCGCCAGGGCCGCCTCTATCAGAACACCCTGGCCCTGGCCTTGCCCACGCGCAACGCCTTCCCTCTGATCCTGGACATGGCCACCAGCATCGCCCCCTTCGGCAAAATCCTGGTTCAGCGCGCCCGCAACGAACCCTGCCCCGAAGGCTGGCTGATCGACGCCGACGGCAACCCCAGCACCAACCCCCACCTGGACTTCTCCAGCGGCGAGGGCGGCATGCTCCCCCTGGGCGCCCCCCTGGTCGGCCAAAAAGGCTCGGGCCTGAGTTTCATTCTGGGCATTTTGACCACCGCCCTCTCCGGCGCCAGCCGCGACCGCGAAGGCACCCTCATCATCGCCATCAACCCAACCACCTACGCCCCCATCGACCACTTCCTCGACGAAGTCGAACACTATATAGACTACCTGCACGCCACACCCCCGGCCCCCGGCTGCGACCAGGTCCTGGCCCCCGGCGAGCGCTCCCACCGCGAAACCCAACGCCGCCTGCAGGAGGGTATCTACGTAGAACCAAAAACCTGGCAACAAATCCAGGACCTAGCCCACTCTTGAGACCAGCGCAGCCCCACTAACCACACGTCCGCCAGGCCGACGGGGTTGGGGTTTTGCCGGCGGTGCTTTGTGGGGGTGTGGCCGGGGGAAAGGGCGGCCGGGACTCACAGCCCGCCAGGGCTGTGGGGGTGTTGGGCCGGGCAGGCCGCCCTTGGGACTCACAAAGC